>NZ_PSWH01000017.1:0-75694 GCF_002932105.1 Rathayibacter sp. AY1C1
GGCGCGGTGCGGAGCCGGTGCACCCCGCCCCGGAGGGATCGTTCTCGTCCCGCCGCGACCGCCGCGAAGCGGAGGGGCACCGGCTCCGCACCGCGCCCGCCCGCCGCGGCGCCTCCTTCTTCCGCCCGTCCCCGCGCACGCTGGCGCTCGCCGTCTCCGGCGGGCTCGTCGTCGTGGCCGTCGCGTCGAGCCTGAGCCTCACCGTCGGCACCGGCTCCTCGGCCGAGTCGGCCACCGCGACGCCGTCCGCTGCTCCGACCTCGACCAGCGTCGCCGTGCTCCCCGCGACCACCGCCTCCGCCCGGGTCGTCCTCAGCTCCGTCTCCACCACCTCCGGCACCGTCGCCGGCGGCACGAGCGTGACGCTCGAGGGATCGAACCTGGACTCGGTCGCCACCGTGCGCTTCGGCGAGGCCGAGGGCAGCGTCGCGGTCGACAACCCCGACCAGATCACGGTCACCGCCCCTCCGGCCGACGGAGAGGCAGCGGGCGAGGTCCCGGTCGCCTTCTTCGACGCCGACGGTCAGGCCATCACGTTCGACGCGGTCACCGACTCCGCCGCGGCGGTCACCGTCGACGGGACCCCGGCCGACGCGGTGCAGCCGGCCGTCGACACGTCGGGCGCCGCGGAGGGCACGACGGCCGAGGCCTCGACCGACCTCGCCGCCCCGACCGCGGCCGCCACTCCCAGCTTCGCCGCGACCGGCGTGCTCGCCAGCACGAAGGTCGTCGCCTCGGCGATCACCTTCGCCTACACGCCCGACCCGGCGATCGAGGCCGCGAAGGCCCAGGCCGCGCTGGACGCGAGCCGCCTGGCCTCGCAGCTCGACTACCTCTCCACCTACTGGAACGACTACAACTCGGCCCAGTACGGCGTGATCTCGGGCAACGACTGCGTCAACTTCACCTCGCAGTCGCTGATCGCCCGCGGCTGGGAGATGGACGGCGAGTGGAGCTACTCCTCCTCCGGCGGGTACAGCTCCGCCTGGGCGTCGTCGACCGCGTTCAACGCCTACCTCGCCGCGCACCCCGAGCGCGCGACCGCGATCCCCGACTCCGAGCGGAGCCGGGTGAAGCCGGGCGACATCGTCCAGTTCGACTGGGACGGCTCGGGCGACTGGGACCACACGGGCGTCGTGACCAGCGTCGACGGCGACAGGATCCTCTACTCCTCGCACACCGCCGACAACCACGACCAGAGCATCGACGCGGCCTCCGCCGGCCGGATCATGTTCTGGGGCGTCTGACGCTCGACGCACCCGCTCCACGCACGACGACGGGGCCGCCACCGCTGATGCGGTGACGGCCCCGTCGAGGTTCCGGTCAGATCACTTCTTGAAGACGTCCTTGACGTCCTCGCCGACCTTCTTGGTGTGGGCCTTGGTCTGGTCGGCCTGGCCCTCGGCCTCGAGGCGCTCGTTGTCCGTCAGCTTGCCGACGGCCTCCTTGGCCTTGCCGACCAGGTTCTCGGCTGCGTTGCGGATCTTGTCGTCTGCACCCATGAGGGGCTCCTTCTGTTCGGTGTGACCATCCGCCGGCGGGTGCCGGGGAAGCTGCGGGACCGGAGTCAGGCGACCCGGTCCTCCTTGGAGAAGCCGGCCCGGGCGCTCGAGGCGACCTCGAGCAGGACCGGCAGGCGGGCGCCGAGCAGGGCGTCGAGCGCGTCGACCTCCTGGTGCACGGCGTCGACCACGGTGCGGGGCGAGACGCCGCCGCGGGGGAGGACGCGCACCTTCAGCGCGGTCTCGGAGCCGTGGCGGTAGGCCGCGACCGTGACGTCGAGGAGCTCCGTCCGCCCGGCGAGAGCCGTCTCGAGGACGTCCTCCGCGAAGCCGGTCGCGATCTCGATCCCTCCGGCGGGCGCGCCCTCGGCCTCGTCGCGGAGGACGGTGCCGGTGCGGCCGTGACCGTGGGCGAAGGCCATCACCAGCGCGAGGACGATGCCGAGGAGGCAGATCCCGACGACGGCGTAGAGCGGCCAGAGGACGGCGGCATCGCTCCAGGCGGTGCCCTCCTCGGGGGAGAGGCGCGAGACCAGGGCCGCGCCCTCGCCGTCGGCGAAGGAGAGGACGGAGTCGCGGACCGGCTGCGAGACGGCGATCAGGACGGCTCCGGCGCTGACCAGCGCGAGCACGAGGCCCACGACGAGCAGGACGAGCCGGTTGACGAAGCGGTTGCTCGTGGTCATCAGATCCTCCCGGAGGTCGAGACGCGGACGGTGGAGCGCGGGGCGGGCTTCGCGCCGATGCGGGCGAGCTCCTCGTCGACGGCGCTCTGCACGGCGTCGCGGTCGACCGCGATGCCGGAGGCGGGGGTCACCTCGACCAGTGCGGTGCGCCGCCCGAGCGAGGCGCGGGTGTCCTCGCGGCGGGAGTGGGCGGCCGTGCGGGCTGCGCGGGCCAGGGAGGAGGCGATCACGCCGTCGTCCACGACCACGGCGAGGCGGTCGTCGTCCACGGTGTGGCGGGCCCGGGCCCCGGGCGCCAGTGCGAGCACCAGCAGGACCAGGGCGAGGACGCCCGCGCCGACGGCCACGCCGATGAGGGCGGGGTTCGCCAGCGACGCGACTCCGACGATCGCGCCCAGCAGGGCGGACGGTGCGGCGAGCAGGGGCGCGGCGCCGAGGATCGCGAGCACCGCCTCCGTGCCGACATAGGCCGCGACCAGGGCGATGAGCACCAGGACGACGATCTGCGCGGCGGAGCGGGACTTGTGGGTCTCGCGACGGAGGTAGCGGCTGTAGCGGGTGTCGGGCGCCGACGGTGCGGGGCTCATGCGACTCTCCTCGTGCTTCGGGTGCGGGTGCCCGTGACCCGGATGTCGATCCGGCTGACGGTGCGCCCGGTCAGCGCCTCCATGCGGGAGGCGATGCGGGTGCGATCGCCGTGCAGGCGCTCGAGCAGGGAGCCGCCGGCCGGGGCGGTGCCCGGCTCGACGACGACCGGCGCGGTCACCGCGAGGGCGAGGCCGCCCCGGTCATCGGAGAGGCGGACGCGGATCGCGGAGACCTCCACGCCCAGCTCCTCGTGGACGATCGCCACGGCGGCGCGCTCGATGGAGCGGACGGTGATGGTGACGGTGCCCGCCACCGGCGATGCGGGACGCGTGTCGAGAGCGGTCACGGTGGGCTCCTAGCGGGAGGTGGTGCGGCCGCGGAACACGTCCACGAGGCTGCGCACGTCGAGGGTGCCGTCGGCGATGCGGGCGATCACGACGCCGAGGGCCATGAAGAGGGCGGTGAGGACGAAGCCCCAGAAGCCGAACATCAGGGCCGCGAAGGCGAGGATCGCGCCGACCACGACACCGAGGACGGTGCTGCGGCCGCCGGGGGCGGTGGGCGCGGGGCGCTGGAAGTCGCTCATCGGACGCGGCTCTCGGTGGCCTCGTCGTCCTTGTCGTCGCCGGGGATGTGCACGTCGACGACGGCGACGTTGATCTCGGAGACGGCCATGCCGACCAGCTCGGTGATGGCCTCGGAGACGGCGGCGCGGACGGAGTCGGCGACCTTCTGCATCGGCACGGGGTACTCGACGACGATGGTGACGTCGGCCGCGACCTGGGTCTCGCCGACCTCGACGCTCACGCCCTGGGCGTGGTCGGCGCCGCCGACGGCCTGGCGGATCGCGCCGAAGGCACGGGCGGCGTTGTTGCCGAGGGCGAAGACGCCGGGCACCTGGCGGGCCGCGATGCCGGCGACCTTGGCCACGACGCTGTCGTCGATGACCGTGGTGCCCTGGGCGGTGCCGGAGGTCCGGGAGCCGCCGAGGCTCGTGACCGTGTCGACGGAGGTCTTGTCGACGCGGGTGGTGGAGGGGGTGCGCGTGGTGTCGCTCATGAGGTCTCCTGGACGTCTCATCGGCTGCCGTTGCTGAGCAGACCGGGGTCGAAGGCCCGGCGGGAATCCGGTCGGGCTGTGCTTTCATGAGTGAGACGGAGCCCGGACGGCGTTCGTCACGGTGCTCGGTGGACTTTTTCCTGAGCGTAACCTGAGAGGCGGCCCGAGGCCGCGTGAGCGGAGAGGGAGGAGGCGCCGTGCCCGGACTGGAAGCGGCGAGCGACGCGCTGCTCGCCGAGCGCTCCGCCGAGGGCGACGTGCGCGCCTTCGAGGTGCTCGTCAAGCGGCACCAGTCGATCCTCCGCGCCTACGCCTGGCGCCTCACCGGCTCGCAGGCCGACGCCTCCGACGCCGTGCAGAACGCGCTGATCACGGTCTGGGCGCAGCTCCCGCAGCTCAAGGAGCCGGCGAGCGTGCGCAGCTGGATGATGCGGATCGTCAGCCGCTCCAGCGTCGACCTGCTGCGCCAGCGCCGCCCGACCGACGACGTCGACGCCGTGGAGCATCCCCCGGCCCGAGAGCCCGGCCCGTTCGAGGCCGCCGAGCAGAGCGACGCCATGCGGGCTCTCGCGCACGCCCTGTCCGAGCTGCCGGAGTCGCAGCGGCAGTGCTGGGTGCTGCGCGAGGTCGGCGGGGAGTCGTACAACGAGATCGCCGATCACCTCGGTCTCACAGTGACCGCCGTGCGGGGCAAGCTGGCCCGAGCGCGCGAGTCGCTGGTCGTGGCGATGGAGGACTGGCGATGAGGGAGCAGACGCGATGAACGCGGACCAGGGTCCCGGCGACGGGCCGGAGCGCGCGGGGGAGCACGACGTCGTGCTGCCGCCCGCGCTCGAGCAGGAGGCGGACGCTACGGAGCAGGAGGGCGACGGCATCGGCATCGACGAGCTGAGCGACTACCTCGACCGCGGGCGCACTCCGTACGACCCCGCCATCGAGGAGTCGCCGGAGCACCGGCGCACTCTGCGCGCCCTCGAGCGCGTGCGCGCCCTCTCCGGCGCGCTCATCGACGACGACGCCGCACGCCTGCCCGCGCCGGAGGAGAGCTGGTTCGGCTCGATCCTCACCCAGGTCCGCCGCGAGTCGCGGGCCGGACGCGACATCCCGCTGGCGAGCGTCCAGCCCGACGTGGCGCTCACGATCACCGAGGGAGCGGTCCGCGGACTCGTGCGCGAGGCGGGGGACAGCGTCGCCGGCGTGCTGGTCGGCCGCTGCCGCCTGGTCGGCGACATCGCCGAGCCGGGCGCGGAGGTCGTGGTGGAGCTGACGATCTCGGTCTTCTGGGGGGTGCCGATCGCCGAGGCGGCCCAGCAGGTGCGCGAGCGCGTGCACTCGCGGCTGCTGACCCAGACCGAGCTGCGGGTGTCGAGGATCGACGTCCGCGTGGAGGACGTCTACGTCCCCGGGACGGAGGAGTCGTGAGCGGCCTCGAGGCGGCGGCCCCGGTCGATCCGGTGTCCGCGCTCGCTGCGGAGCTGCGCGCCCTGGACGGTGTCGCGACCCTGATGCCGGCCAGGCCCGAGGTGCGCGACGTGCTCGCGCATGCGGCGACGGCGCTGAGCGCGACCGGGATCGTGGTCGAGCCGCTGGGCACCGCGAGCGGCGGCACGTTCGCCGATCCGGTCCTGGTCCGCGTCGCGGGGGACGAGGTGTCCGTGGCCGTCGACCTCTGCGTGACCGCTGAGGCGTCCGCGCCGGACGTGGCGCGCGCGATCGGAGCCGCGGTGCGCGAGTGGTGCGTCCGGGTGCATCCGGAGCTGCGGCCGCGAGTGACCGTCCGGGTCGCCGCGATCGACTAGCCGGATCGGGGAGCGGGCGCGGCTGTCCGCAGGGCGGGACGCCTCGCCGTGAGGAGCGGAGCCGGGCCGGGCGGTCCCGTGCTTCTTCGGAGTGCACCGTGCCGACCGGAGCGACGGTGCTGCGGGCCGCCCGAGGTCGGTGTCCGCGCCGTCTCCCCCTGAGGAGCTTCCCGCTCAGGCGAGCCTCCCCGAAGAGCTTCCCGCTCAGGCGCGCTCGGCGAGGAACGCGTCCGTCTCGGCCGCCGTCGGCGCGGACACCGCCGCTCCGGCGCGGGTGACCGAGATCGCCGCGGCCGCGCTCGCCCAGCGGGTGAGGGCGACCAGCTGCTCCGGATCGTCGAGCCGTGCTCCCGTGGCGGCGAGCCGGGCCGAGAAGGCGCCGCAGAAGGTGTCGCCGGCGCCGGTGGTGTCCACGGCCTCCACCCGGAAGGCCGGGGTGCGCTCCGGCTCGCGGTCGCGGACCGCCACGACGACGCCGTCGGAGCCGAGGGTGACCAGCACGAGCGGCACCAGCGCGGTGAGGGCAGCGGCGAGCGCGTCGTCGTCGGCGGCGGTGATGCCGCGATCGGCGGCGAGCTCGCGGGCCTCGTGCTCGTTGACGATCAGCACGTCGAGCACCGCGAGGAGCTCCTCCGGCAGCGGGCCGATCGGGGCGGCGTTCAGGATCGACACCGTGCCGCCGGCGCGCGCGGCGCGGGCCGCCTCCGTCACCGTCGCCGTCGGGATCTCGAGCTGGAGGAGCAGGGCGTCGGCCGCCGCCACCAGGGCCGACTCCTCGGCGGTCAACCCGACCAGGGCGGCGTTCGCTCCGGAGTCGACGACGATCGCGTTCTCCCCGCGCTCGTCCACGGTGATCTGCGCGGTGCCGGTGCGGACGTCGCCGCGGCGGGCGCGCAGCTCCAGCGGCTCCTCGCCGAGGACCGCGGCGAGCCGGTCTCCCGCCGAGTCGCGTCCGAGGCTCGTGACGAAGACGGTGCCGGGCGCGGTCCGTGCGGCCGCGACGGCCTGGTTGAGGCCCTTGCCGCCCGGGAACGTGCTCGCGTCGAGGGCGAGCACCGTCTCTCCGGGAGCGGGGATCCGGGCGACCCGGTGGACGTGATCGAGGTTGGCGCTTCCGAGCACGAGGAGGGGCATGCCCTCGACGTTAGAGCACGCGCAAGGGGGTCCGCCGCGGGCTCGGCCGCACCTACGGTGGAGGCATGGAAACTCGAATCCTCGGACGCACCGGCGCCCCCGTCTCCGTCGTCGGCCTCGGAACCTGGCAGCTCGGTGCCGACTGGGGGGTCGTCGCCGAGACCGACGCCCTCGCCGTGCTCGACGCCGCAGTGGAGTCGGGGGTGACCCTCTTCGACACCGCCGACGTCTACGGCGACGGCCGCAGCGAGCGGACGATCGGCGCCTACCGCGCGGCGCACCCCGACGCGCAGGTCTTCGTCGCCACCAAGATGGGCCGTCGCGCGGAGCAGATCCCCGCCAACTACGTGCTCGACAACTTCCGCGTCTGGACCGACCGCTCGCGCGCCAACCTCGGCGTCGACACTCTCGATCTGGTGCAGCTGCACTGCCCGCCCACCTCCGTCTACTCCGAGGACGCCGTCTACGACGCCCTCGACACCCTCGTCGCCGAGGGCGCGATCGCCGCCTACGGCGTCTCGGTCGAGCGCACGGAGGAGGCGCTGACCGCCATCGCCCGACCGAACGTCGCGAGCGTCCAGATCATCCTGAACGCGTTCCGCCTCAAGCCGCTCGACGAGGTGCTGCCCGCCGCCCGCGAGGCCGGCGTCGGCATCCTCGCGCGCGTCCCGCTCGCCTCGGGCCTGCTCAGCGGCCGCTACACGACCGAGACCGTGTTCGCGCCGGAGGACCACCGCAGCTACAACCGCGACGGCTCCGCCTTCGACGTCGGCGAGACCTTCTCGGGCGTCGACTTCGCGACCGGCGTGGAGGCCGCGCAGGAGTTCGCCCGCCTCGCCGACGACCACGGCCTCGCCCCCGCGGCGGCCGCGCTCGCCTGGATCATCCAGCAGGAGGGCGTCACCTCGGTGATCCCCGGCGCCCGCTCGCCCGAGCAGGCCCGCGCCAACGCGGCCGCCGCCTCCGCCGCGCCCCTCGGCCCCGCCTTCATGGAGGCCGTGAACGCCCTCTACGACACCCACTTCCGCCCCACCGTCCACCCGCGCTGGTAGCCCGCCCCCGCTTCACCGCCGCTCAGTCTCCCGAGAAGGCTCGTTCTCCTGGTCGGGAACGAGCCTTCTCGGGCGACTGAGCGCAGCGCTTAGGAGTTCAGCGCCGCGTCCACGATCGTGCGCGCCTCGGCCTGGACCTCGTGCAGGTGGTCGAGGCCGCGGAAGCTCTCGGCGTAGATCTTGTAGACGTCCTCGGTGCCGGAGGGGCGCGCGGCGAACCAGGCGTCCTCGGTGACGACCTTGACGCCTCCGACGGCCGCGCCGTTGCCGGGCGCCTTCGAGAGCTTCGCGGTGATCTCGGACCCGGCGAGGGTCGTCGCCGCGATCGCGTCGCCGTCCAGCTTGCCGAGGGCCGCCTTCTGCGCCTTCGTCGCCACCGCGTCCACGCGCTCGTAGACCGGGTCGCCGAAGCGCTCGGTCAGCTCGCGGTAGAGCGCCGACGGGCTCTTCCCGGTGACCGCCACGATCTCGGAGGCGAGCAGCGCGAGGAGGATGCCGTCCTTGTCGGTGGTCCAGACGGTGCCGTCGAAGCGGAGGAACGAGGCGCCCGCGGACTCCTCGCCGCCGAAGCCGACCGAGCCGTCGACCAGCCCGGGGACGAACCACTTGAAGCCCACCGGGACCTCCCAGAGGCGCCGGCCCAGCGACTCCGCGACCCGGTCGATGATCGAGGAGGAGACCAGCGTCTTGCCGATCGCCGCGTCCTCGCGCCAGCCGGTGCGGTGGCGGTAGAGGTAGTCGATCGCGACGGCCAGGTAGTGGTTGGGGTTCATCAGCCCGCCGTCGGGGGTGACGATGCCGTGCCGGTCCGCGTCGGCGTCGTTGCCGGTGAGGATGTCGAAGTCGCCGGCGCGCGCGACCACCGAGGCCATCGCGCTGGGGGAGGACGGGTCCATCCGGATCTTGCCGTCCCAGTCGAGGGTCATGAAGCCCCAGGCCGGGTCGACCTCCCCGTTCACCACGGTCAGGTCGAGGCCGTGCATCTCGGCGATCAGCTGCCAGTAGTGCACGGAGGCGCCGCCGAGGGGGTCGGCCCCGATCCGCACGCCGGCCTTCCGGATCGCGTCGAGGTCGATGATGTTCGCCAGGTCCGCGACGTAGTGCGTGCGGTAGTCGTAGGTCTCGACCGCGGAGGGCTCGGCCGAGGTCACGCCGCGGTTGCCGTCGGCGATGAGCTCGTTGGCCCGGTCGGCGATCCAGGTCGTCGCGTCGGAGTCGGCGGGGCCGCCGTGCGGCGGGTTGTACTTGAAGCCGCCGTCGCGGGGCGGGTTGTGCGAGGGGGTGACCACGATGCCGTCGGCCCGGTCGGTGTGCGCGGGGTCGTTGTTGTAGCGGAGGATCGCGTGGCTGAGCGCCGGGGTCGGCACGAAGTCGTCGAACTCGTCCACGAGCACGCGGACCTGGTTGCCCACCAGGACCTCGAGGGCGGTGGTGAGGGCCGGGCGGGAGAGCCCGTGCGTGTCGGCGCCGATGAACAGCGGGCCGGTGATGCCCTGCTCCGTCCGGTACTCGACGATCGCCTGGGTGACGGCGGCGATGTGGTCCTCGTTGAAGGCCGTGTCGAACGAGGATCCGCGGTGGCCCGAGGTGCCGAACACCACCTTCTGAGCCGGGTCGGAGACGTCCGGCTTCTTCTCGTAGTACGCCCTCACGAGGGCCTCGACGTCGATGAGATCGGAGGCCTGTGCCGGCTTCCCTGCGCGATCGGTCATGCGGTCCATAGTGGCAGTCCGGCCCCCTCCAGGGGTACCGCGGCTGGCTAGGCTTGCGCCATGCCCGACAGCGCCCCCGAGACCCGTGCCTACAGCTATCTCGGGCCCAGCGGCACGTTCACGGAGGCGGCCCTCGCGCAGGTCCCGGAGGCGCGCGGACAGCTGTGGCGCAGCGTCGCGAACGTGGGGGAGGCGCTGAGCGATCTGGTCACCGGACGCAGCGACGGCGCGGTGATCGCGATCGAGAACTCGGTCGAGGGCGGAGTGACGGCCGCGCAGGACGCGCTGGCGCGGATCCCGGGGCTGCGCATCGTCGGCGAGTACCTGGTGCCGGTGTCGTTCATCCTGGTCGGCCGCCCGGGGACGAGCCTCGAGGAGGTGCGCACCGTCGCCGCGCACCCCGTGGCCTACGGACAGTGCCGGGTGTGGCTCGACCGCGAGATCCCCAGCCACGAGCACCTGCCCGCCTCCAGCAACGTCCAGGCCACCGTCGACCTGCTGGGCGGATCGCCCGCGGACGCGGCCATCGCCCCTCCCGGGATCGTCGCCCACCACGACGTCGTGGTGCTGGCGGAGCGGATCGGCGACAACCCGAACGCCGTCACGCGCTTCGTGCACGTCTCGCGCTCGCACGCGCTGCCCGAGCCGACCGGCGCCGACAAGACCAGCGTGATCGCCGAGCTCCCGGCCGACCAGCCGGGCGCCCTGCTCGACATGCTCGAGCAGTTCGCGACCCGCGGGGTGAACCTGAGCATGATCCAGTCGCGGCCGATCGGCGATGCCCTCGGCCGGTACCGGTTCGTCATCGACCTCGACGGGCACGTCCAGGACGAGCGGGTCGCCGACGCGCTGATGGGGCTGCGGCGCTTCAGCCCGAAGGTGATCTTCCTCGGCTCGTATCCGCGCGCTGACCGCCGCCCGGTCACCTCCGTGCGACGCTACGACGACGAGGTGTTCCTCGAGGCCCGCGACTGGCTGCGCGGGATCCTCTCCCACGAGCCGGAGGTCGACGATGACCGGGGACGACGATGACGGGTCGCGACGATGACTGACGACGACGACCGGGTCGACCCGCGCTACGACCCGGCCTTCCAGCGCGGGTTCTCGGGACCGGTGGAGCGTCTGAGAGGCGACGAGCGGGCGTTCGCCAGGCCCGGCACGGGTGCCGCCCCCGGCGCTCCCGCCGCCACGTCCGGAGCCGCCGCTCGTCCCGCGCCCCCGGAGTCGCGCGTGGTCCGCCCCGGCTCCTCGTCCGCGCCGGGACCGCGCCGCATCATGGCACTGCCCGACATCGCCGGAGCCGCCGAGGGCCGGCGGTCGCACCGCCTCGGCGCCGAGACCGCGCCCGCACCCCTCCCGGAGCCGGCCGCCGACCCCGCTCCCGCAGCTCCCGCTGAGCCCGTGCCCGAGGTGCCCCTGCTGAGGAACCCGTGGCTCCTCGTGCTCCTGCTCGCCGGCCTCGCGGGGACCCTGATCGGCCTCGCGCTCCTCTACACCGGCTACTCCTCGCCGCCTCCGCCCTACTACGGCGACTCCGACGTGCCCTCGCCCGCGTGGATCCGGCGGCAGCTCCTCTACTACTCCTGCATCCCCCTGCTGGGCTGCCTGCCGGCGTCGCTGCTGCTGGCGGTCGGAGTGGCCGCGCTGCGGTGGCGCGGCGTCGTCGTGCGGCCCCGCGCCGAGGAGCCGCGCGAGTCCGCGCAGCTCCTCGAGGCCGAGGCTCAGACTCCGGACGCGCCGAAGAGCAGGCCGAGGAGGTAGGTCACCAGGGCCGCGCCGTAGCCGATCCCGAGCTGGCGCAGCGCCCGGGCCAGCGGCGGGGCGCCCGAGAGCAGCCCGACGACCGCGCCGGTGGCGAGCAGGGCGATGCCCACGAGCACGCAGGCGACGACCACCGCGGCGAGGCCCGTCAGGCCGAGCAGGTAGGGCAGCACCGGGATGATCGCGCCCGAGGCGAAGAAGCAGAAGCTCGACAGCGCCGCGCCCATGCCCGTGCCGATCGACTCGTGCTCGTCGACGTCGGGGTCTCCTGCGGGGCCGCCCAGCGTGATCGGCGAGGTGACGGCGCCGCCGCGCAGGCCCGTGAAGACGGAGGCGGCACGCGCGTCGGCCTGCTCCTGGGTCATTCCGCGAGCACGGTAGACCAGGGCGAGCTCGTTCGCGTCGACGTCCAGGTCGGGGACGATGCGGTTCGCGTCGAGGTCCGGGCTGGAGGCCGAGAGCAGCTCGCGCTGCGAGCGCACCGAGACGAACTCGCCCGCGCCCATCGAGAGGGCGCCGGCGAGCAGGCCCGCGATGCCCGTGAACAGGACGACGCCCGTCCCGACTCCGCTCGCTCCCACTCCGAGCACGAGGGCGAGGTTCGAGACCAGGCCGTCGTTCGCTCCGAAGACCGCCGCGCGGAACGTCCCGGAGAGGCGGTTGCGACCGCGCTCGGCGAGCCCGCGGACGACCTCGCCGTGGATCCGCTCGTCGGCGGCCATCGCCTCGGTGGCGTCGTCGTCGTCGGCGTAGGGGGAGCGGGCCTCGGCGCGCTGGATCAGGGCGAGGACGAACACGGAGCCGAAGCGGCGGGTGAGGAAGCCGAGGAAGCGCGTGCGGAGGTCCGGGCGGGGCGCGGGCTCCGCCGCGGAGCCGAGGAGCTCGCGCCAGTGCTCCTCGTGGCGGCCCTCGGCCACGGCGAGCGCGAGCAGGATCTCCCGCTCCTCGCCGGAGCGGCGGCCGGCGAGGTCGCGGTACACGGAGGCCTCGGCGAGCTCGTCGGCGAGGTAGCGGCGCCAGCGGCGCACCTGGGCGGGACTGGGGGTGGGGGCGGTGGTCGCCATGCGATCTCCTGGCTCAGGTCCGCCGACCCGCGCGAGAGGACCGGTCAGGACGTGCGTCGACTGACCGAAGGTCTCGTTCGCCCCGGCCGGAGCCGGGGTGGAGCGCCGGGCCCGGATCGTCCCGGACCAGCATGTCGACGCGCCTCGTCGTCCGCTCGGCGGACGGTGGGAACTACTCCCCTTCGCGGGGACCACCGTAGCCGAGATCGGAGGAGAACGCCCGGCCGATCCGTGGGCCGTCGGGCGGACGTCCGCCCGGCCCGGGCCGGAGCGTCGTCGCGGACGCTCGCCCCGGGTCAGAGCGAGGCGGTCGCCCGGGCGGCGCGGCGGGCCTGGCGCTCGTGCTCGGCGTCCAGGAGCGTGCGCGTGGCGGGGACCGCCAGGAACTCGACCAGGGTGTCCGTCTCCTCGACGATGCGCTCGGCGCGGTCGAGCGGGTCGGTGCGCAGGAGGCGGCGGGCGGCGGACGCGACGTGCGCCGGCTTCGCCGCCAGGGCGCGCACGCGCTCGTCGACGCGGCCGGCGAGGTCGGCGCGCGGCACGACCTCGGTCACGAGCTGCCACTCCAGCGCCTCGGCCGCGCGGACCGGGCGGCCCGACAGCACGAAGTCCAGGGCGCGGCGGCGGCCGACGACGCGGGGGAGCGCGGCGGTGACTCCGACGTCCGGGACGAGCCCGACGTCGCCGTACGCGCTGAGGAAGAGGGCGGCGGGAGTCGCGATCACGATGTCGGCGGCCAGAGCGAAGGCGATGCCGGCGCCGGCGACCATGCCGTCGATCGCGCAGACGACGACGGCGCGGCTGTCCTCGAGCAGGCGGATCACCTGGGCGGTCGTGGTCGCGACGTCGCGCAGGTAGTGGTCCGGGTTCTCGGACCCCATGATCGCCGAGATGTCGCCGCCCGTGCAGAACGCGCGGCCGGCCGCGGCGATCACGATGACGGAGCAGCCGGCGTCGGCGTCGAGGTCGGCGACGGTGCTCAGCAGCAGTCGCGCGGTGCCGAGATCGATCGCGTTGAGGGCGTCGGGGCGGTTGAGGGTGATCCGGGCGCCGGAGCCGTCGCGCTCGAGGACGACGCCGGGGGTCGCGTCGATGAGGGGGGTGGCGTGCATGGAAGGGCCTTCAGGGGAGCAGGGGTGTCGAACGCGGGGGGACGTTCTCGGGGGATGACTCAGATTCGCAGCCGTCCGCGCGATCGGATGCCTCCTCGCGGCCGATGCTCAGCCGGCCCCGGGGGTACGCGCGGGCGGCGGCCCGTCCCGGCCCTCCTCTACACTGCTGGGGTGATTGATCCCGTACTTCTGCGCGAGAACCCGGACGTCCTGAAGCGCTCGCAGGAGGCGCGCGGCGACTCCGTCGAGCTGGTCGACGAGGCGCTCGAGGCCGACCGCGTGCGCCGTGCGGCGATCACCGAGGCGGAGCGGCTCCGGGCCGAGCAGAACGCCTTCGGCAAGACCGTCGCCAAGGCTCCGAAGGACGAGAAGGCGGCCCTCGTCGCCGAGGCCCAGCGCCTCGCCGCCGCCGCCAAGCAGGCCCAGCAGGAGGCGTCCGAGGCCGACGACGCCTTCACCGTGCTGGTGAAGCGCATCGCCAACCCGATCATCGAGGGCGTCCCCGCGGGCGGCGAGGAGTCGTTCGAGCTCGTCAGGACGGTCGGCGAGCGCCCCGTCTTCGACTTCGCCCCGCGCGACCACCTCGAGCTCGGCGAGCTGCTGGACGGCATCGACATGCAGCGCGGCGCGAAGGTCAGCGGCGCGCGCTTCTACTTCCTCAAGGGCCTGGTCGCCCGCCTCGAGATCGCGCTGATGAACCTGGGCCTCGAGAAGGCGCTCGCCGCCGGCTTCACCCCGCTGATCACGCCGACCCTCGTGCGCCCCGAGATCATGGACGGCACCGGCTTCCTCGGCGAGCACGACGACGAGGTGTACCGCCTCCGCGACGACGACCTCTACCTCACCGGCACCAGCGAGGTCGCCCTCGCCGGCTACCACGCCGACGAGATCCTCGACCTCTCCGGCGGCGCGAAGCGCTACGCGGGCTGGAGCACCTGCTACCGCCGCGAGGCGGGCTCGGGCGGACGGGACACCCGCGGCATCATCCGCGTGCACCAGTTCAGCAAGCTCGAGATGTTCGTCTACACCCTCCCCGAGGACGCCGAGGCGGAGCACGCGCGCCTCCTCTCGTACCAGGAGGACGTCCTGCAGAGCCTCGGCCTGCACTACCGCGTCATCGACACGGCGGCCGGCGACCTCGGCCAGAGCGCGGCGCGCAAGTTCGACGTGGAGGCGTGGGTCCCCACGCAGGAGACCTACCGCGAGCTGACCTCGACCTCGAACTGCACCACGTTCCAGGCCCGCCGCCTCGACACCCGCTACCGCACCGAGTCGGGGAGGACGGCTCCGGTCGCCACCCTCAACGGCACGCTCGCGACCACCCGCTGGATCGTCGCCCTCCTCGAGACCCACCAGCGGGCGGACGGCTCGGTGCTCGTCCCCGAGGCGCTGCGGCCCCACCTCGGCGGCCTCGAGGTGCTCGAGCCCGTCGCATGAGCGCGGCCCGCGCCTCCGGCCGCCGCCTCGTCGCCCTCGACATCGACGGCACCGTCATGCACGAGGACGGCACCATCACCCGCGCAGTGACGGACGCGATCACCCGCGTGGCCGCCCAGGGCGACGAGGTGATGCTCGCCACCGGGCGCTCGCCCTCCTCCACCCTGCCGGTCGTCGAGCGCCTCGGGATCTCGCCCGAGTACGTGATCTGCTGCAACGGAGCGGTCACGCTCCGCCGGGACGAGTCCGGTGCCTACGTCCCCGAGACGGTCGAGACCTTCGACCCGACGGAGGTCCTGAAGACCATCCGCCGCTCCCTCCCCGACGCGCATTACGCCGTCGAGGACGCGGACGGCGCCTTCTTCTACACCGAGGCGTTCCCGGGTGGTGCCGTGATGGGTGCCGAGACGACCCACGTCCCCTTCGAGGAGCTGCTCGGTCGGCTGTGCACCCGCGTCGTCGTGATCTCGCCCGAGACCGGGATCGAGGAGTTCACTTCCCTGGTCGAGGAGATGGGCCTGCACCAGGTCAGCTACGCGATCGGCTGGACCGCCTGGCTCGACATCGCCCCGCACGGCGTCAACAAGTCCACCGCGCTCGAGGTCGTCCGCGAGGAGCTGGGCATCGAGCGGAGCGACGTGGTCGCGCTGGGCGACGGCCGCAACGACATCGAGATGCTCACCTGGGCCGCCGCCGAGGGCGCAGGGCTCGCGATGGGGCAGGCGCCCGACGAGGTGCGGGCCGTGGCTTCCGCCGTGATCCCCTCGGTCCACCAGGACGGCGTGGCGGTCGCGCTCTCGGCGCTGCGCTGACCACGGTCCCGCGCGCTCGGCGGTTACTATCGGGTGTCGCTCCTGCGGGAGCGGCCGGGAGGGCTGTCCGAGCGGCCGATGGAGCCAGTCTTGAAAACTGGTGGGCGGAAACGTCTCGTGGGTTCGAATCCCACGCCCTCCGCCACGCCGTCCGCCGCGGAGTCCCGTTCTTCGCGTCGCTTCCCGCCGGCGCCTTCCGACGCCCGTCCTGGCGCGCGACGACGGAGGGCCGCCCGCTCTCCTTCGGAACGCGCCACCCCTCTGTATAGGATTGCGCGACGCCCGGGACCGACGCCCGGCCCTCACCTCCGCACCACTGACGCCTCGACACCGGGAGACGGATGCGCCGCACGGGCCCTTCGACACAGACTCGCGACACTCCGCGCACGCCGCGCCCCTTCGTGCGGCACGGCCGCCAGAAGCGGCACACCCTCGCGCGGACCCTGGTGAAGGGAGCCGCCCTCGTGGGCGGTGTCGGCGTGGTCGCCTCGGTGTCGGTGGTCGCGATCGCGGCGACGCTGATCGTCCAGTCCGTGCAGCCCTCGGTCGACCTGCACCCGGGCGCGGCCGGCTCCAGCGTCGAGGCAGGAGGCGCCCCGGAGATCGGCGCACTCGAGGGCGGCTTCAACGTCCTGGTCGTCGGCAGCGACTCGCGGAAGGGCCAGGGCGACGCCTACGGCGACCCCGACGAGGAGACGAGCGTCCTCAACGACGTCAACATGCTGATGCACGTCTCGGCCGACCACAGCAACGCGACGGTCGTGAGCTTCCCCCGCGACATGTACGTCGACATCCCGGAGTGCGTGAACGCCGCCACGGGTGAGACGATCCCCGCCCGGTACGACACCAAGATCAACGAGGCGATGGGCAGCGACGTCAGCCTCGGCTGCGTGGCGGGGGTCGTCGAGGACCTCATGGGCGTCCGGGTCGACTACGGCGCGGTCGTGCAGTTCAACGGCGTGATCGAGATGTCGAACGCGGTCGGCGGAGTCGACGTCTGCGTCGCGACCGAGATCGCGGACCCCTACACGAACACCTACCTCGAGCCGGGCGTGCACTCGCTCGAGGGCATGGCGGCGCTGCAGTTCCTCCGCAGCCGCCACGGCATCGGCGACGGCAGCGATCTGACCCGCATCAGCAACCAGCAGGTCTTCCTCTCGGCGCTCGTGCGCCGGATCAAGAGCGCGGACACCCTGCTCAACCCGGTCGCGCTCTACGGGCTCGCGAAGGCGGCGCTCGGCAACATGACGCTCTCGACCGGTCTCGACAACGTGAACACGATGGTCCAGATGGGACTCGCGCTGAAGGACGTCGACCTCGCGGACGTCGTCTTCGCGCAGTACCCGACCGGGGCGACTCCGAGCGGAGTGGAGCCGGACCGCGCCGCGGGCGACGTCCTGGCGAGCGCCCTGCAGACCGATCAGCCGATCGCCATCACCGGCGGCACGGGCGCCGGCGCGACCGTGGAGGGCGAGGCGGCGGCCCCGGCCGATACCGCCGCTCCGTCGGGCCCGGCGACCGCGGATCCGCTGGCGACGGCCGAGGCGGCACCCGGCACTCCTGCAGCGACTCCCGAGGACGGATCCAAGGTTGCCCTGCCAGAATCGGTCACCGGCCAGAGCGCCGACCAGCAGACCTGCTCGGTCGGCTTCTTCGGCTGAGCCGAGGGCGGGCGGCACCACGGGTGCTCTCCACCTCGCGCGCTGACTCCGGGACGACACGCGTCCCGCAGCCGAGAGAGAGTACGACCCGATGAGCGAACGCGCGTCCACCCGGACCACAGCAGCACGGCACGGCCGCCTGCGCCGCCCGAGCGGCGTGCGCTTCGCCGCGCGGATCCTCGCGGCCTGCGTGGGTGTCGGCGTGCTCAGCGCGGTCTGCATCGTGGCGATCGCCGCCTCGCTGATCGCGGGGAGCGCGCGTCCGTCCGTCGACCTAGGGATCGACTCGGGCGGAGGCGACGTGCCCGAGATCGGGGCGATCGAGGGCGGCGTCAACATCCTGCTCGCCGGCAGCGACAGCGCCGACGGATCGGCCGCCGGGGCCTACGGCGAGCGTGCCGAGAACCTCAACGACGTCACGATGCTCATGCACATCTCGGCCGACCACTCGACCGTGGAGGTCGTCAGCTTCCCCCGCGACCTCTACGTCCCGATCCCCTCCTGCACCGACCCGGCCACCGGCGCCGTCTCGGACGCGGTGGACTCGGCGAAGATCAACACCTCGCTCGAGGCCGGCGGGCTGGCGTGCACCGTGCAGACGGTCGAGCAGCTGACCGGGCTCGAGATCCCCTACGCGGCGCTCATCCAGTTCGAGGGCGTCATCGAGATGTCGAACGCGGTCGGCGGAGTGGACGTCTGCGTCGCCACCCCGATCCAGGACGAGTACACGGGGTTGAACCTCGACGCGGGCACGCACACGCTCGTCGGCGCCGAGGCGCTGGCGTTCCTCCGCACCCGGCACGGCGTCGGCGACGGCAGCGACCTCACCCGCATCTCCAGCCAGCAGGTGTACCTCTCATCGCTGGTGCGCAAGGTGAAGAGCGCGTCGACGCTCTCGAACCCGGTGAACCTCTACGGCCTCGCGAAGGCGGCCGTCTCGAACATGCAGCTCTCCACCTCGCTCGAGAACGTGAACACCCTCGTGTCGATCGGCCTCGCGGTGAAGGACGTCGACCTCGCGAACGTGGTCTTCGTGCAGTACCCGACCTTCATCGACGGCAACGGCGTGTACCCGAGCGAGGACGCGGCGTCCGCGCTGAACGCGGCTCTCCTCGCCGACCAGCCGATCGCGTTGAGCGGCACCACCGGCGGCGGCTCGCAGTCGACGGGGGAGGAGCCCGGGGCGACCGGCGCTCCGGCGGCCACGGAGTCGCCGGCCACCGACGCCCCCGCGACGAGCGCACCCGACGGGCCGGTCACCCTTCCGAGCGACGTCTCCGGGCAGACCGCGCAGCAGGAGACCTGCACCATCGGCCGGCCCCTGTCGGACCAGTAGGCGGCTTCTCGCCCTCCCGCGGAGGGGCGGGCGCCCGTGTCGCGAGGCCCTCGCGCGTGCGGTTATGATGGTCGTCGTGCGTCCGCCAGCGGGCGCTCAGGAGTCGTCGCATAGTCCGGTCGAGTGCACCACCCTGCTAAGGTGGAGAACCCTTTATTGGGTTCCGTGGGTTCAAATCCCACCGACTCCGCATCGTCCGAAGGCCCCGCTCAGGCGGGGCCTTCGTCGTTCCCGGCGGTGACTGCGCCTGCCGCAGTACCGGCGTCTCCCTGCGGTGCCGGTGTCTCCGCAGTGCCGGGGTCTCGCGGTGCCGGAGCCTTCCGGCCGGCGCTCCGCCGCTCGCGCGCGGCGTCGGCGGCCGATGCGACCCGGCGCCTCAGCCGGCCGGGATCCGCCGCCGATCCGCCGGGCGGGTGCGCTCCCGGAGCGGCTACCCTGATCGGATGCCCAGCCCGATCCTCGACGCCCTGTCCGCCCCTCCCGCGCGGAGGGACGTCGCCTCGATCCGGAGTGCTCTCGCCGAGGTCGCGATCGGCGACTCGGTGCGCGTCCTCGTCCGCTCCCCGCGCTACGGCCTCTACGGGATCGAGGGGGTCGTCCGGCAGGCCGTCGGCGGCGAGCTCGTCGTCGCGGACGTCTTCCTCGGCACGGGGACCGAGATCCAGAGCATCGCCCTGGCTCCGGACGCCGACGAGGTCGGCGGGGAGCGCTCGGCAGAGGGACTCGAGCACGGGGATCCGGTGCGCGTGGCGTTCTCGACTCCGGCGCTCGGGTCGTTCACGATCACGGGCCCGCTGACGGCCGGCGGCCGCGACGGGTTCCTCCTCGTCGGCAGCTGGATCGTCGCGGACGGCGGCGAGCCCGGCCGCCACGTCGACCGCATCGAGCGCCTGACGGACGTCGGCGTGCACGAGAAGCACGTCCCCGGGCGCCGCTCCGCGGTCGAGGAGTAGCCCCTCAGCTCTGGCAGTGCGGGCACCAGTAGGTGACCCGCAGCTGCAGCTCGTCGTCGCCGAGCTCACCGCGCTCGATCGGAGTGCCGCAGCGCCGGCACGGCTTGCGGTCGCGGCCGTAGACCCAGAGCTGCTGGCCCGGGCGCAGGTTGCCGGTCGTCGTGCGCTCGATCCGCTCGCGGTTCACGGTGATGAGCCGCTTCGCGAGCGCGATGGTGCGCACGAGGTCGCCGCTCCCGCCGACCGGGCGCGTGGGCAGCACGCCGCGCAGGAAGCACAGCTCGGCGCGGTAGACGTTGCCGAGTCCGGCCATGATCCGCTGGTCGAGCAGCGCGAGCCCGATCGGCCGCTCCGGATCGGCGGACAGGCGTCGCAGCGCCTCGTCCGCGTCCCAGTCGGCGCCGAGCAGATCGGGGCCGAGATAGCCGACCACGTCCTCCTCGGCCGAGCGCGGGACGATCTCGAGGAGCCCGAGCTCGAAGCCGACCGCCTGCCAGTCCTCGGTCTCGAGGACGATCCGGGCCTGGAACGCCGGCCGGTGCCACTTCGGCCGCTCGCCCTCGCCGCGGGCGTAGAGGTGCCAGCTCCCCTCCATCTTGAGGTGGGAGTGGATCAGCGCATCGCCGACCCGCATCAGCAGGTGCTTGCCGCGGGGGACGACCTCGTCGATCGTCTCGCCGGTGAGGTCGACCGTCGCGTACTTCGGCACGCGGACGTCGCACCGGGTCAGGACCTCGCCGTCCAGCGCCTCGGCGAGGTTGTGGGCGGATCGGTAGACGGTGTCACCCTCGGGCACGCGGGCTCCCTCCGGCGCTCACGAGCGCATCCTCAGGCCGCGCGGATTCGCGACGAAGCCGGCGGCGACGAGGGCGTCGCCGAAGGGCGTGCCGAGCGCGAAGACGCCGTCGATCTTCTCGACGGTCAGCTTCTCGACCCCGCGGGAGCGGACGAGCTGCGAGAGGGCGCCGGCCGCGTCGGCGAGGGCCGCCTCGTCGGCGGTGAAGGTGAGGGCGGTCTTGCCGCCGCGCTCGAGGTAGACCGCGAGCGCTCCGTCGACGACGGCGACCAGCGCGCCGGCCTTCCGACCGGGGCGGTGCCCCTCGCCCTGCGGCCACGGCAGAGCGGCGCCGAACGGATTGGCGGGGTCGGTCGCCGCCAGCGCGAGCACCGGTCGTGAGCGCTCCTGCGCCTCGTCCTGCGGGGCGAACGTGCGGAGCCGGTCGACGCTGCCGGCGGTGCCGAACTGCGCTGCTCCAAGCTTCTCGATGAAGTAGCCCCTCCGGGCGCGGCCCTGCTGCTCGAAGCCGCTCAGCACCTTGTAGGCGAGGGCGAAGCCGCCCAGGACGCCCTCGGCCTGCACGGAGCCGCGGGTGACGATCCCGTACCGCTCGAGCAGCGTCTCGCCGAGCGCGTGCCCGCGGATCGTCGCGTCCGACTCCGCGAGCGGCACGATCGACCAGCGGCCGCCGGCGGTCGGCGGCCCCACGCGGGTGGCCATCGTGGGGCGGGCGGTCATCCGGCCCCGGGGCGCGCGGGCGCGGGCGGGGGCGCGCGGCTGGCGGTGGGCGCCGCCGCTCGAGCCGACGAGGGTGCGCAGCGGCGCCAGGGTGTCGTTCGTGACGAGCCCGGCCCAGACCAGCTCCCACAGGGCCTCGACGAGGCCCGCGTCGTCGGTGGAGCCGACCGCGTCGGAGAGCTGGCGGAAGAAGTAGCCGCCGCCCGAGCCGAGCACGCCGACGATCTCCTGCTGGAGCTCGGTCAGGGTCACGGACTCGGCGGCGGGGACGGGGAGGGTCAGCCCTGCCGTGTCGGCGAGATGGAGGCTCACCCAGCCGTCGTTGCCGGGCAGGGTGCCCGCGCCGGCCCAGAGGACCTCGCCGGTCGCGGTGAGCTCGTCGAGCATCGCGGGGGAGTAGTCGCGCACCCGGGCGGGCAGGATCAGCGACTCCCAGGCGGACGCGGGGATGGGCGCGCCGGCCAGCTGGTCGATCACGGAGACCACGCCGTCGATGCCGCGGAGCGAGCCGCCGACGTGCTGCCAGGCGGGGAGGAAGCGGGCGTACGCTGCCGCGTCGACCGGCTCCACCTCTTTGCGGAGCGCTGCGAGAGAGCGGCTGCGCAGGCGGCGCAGCACCTCGGCGTCGCACCACTCGGTCCCGGTGCCGGTGGGGCGGAACTCGCCCTCCGAGACGCGACGCTCGCCCGCGAGGCGGCGCAGGGTGTCGGTGACGACCGCGACGCCGAGGCCCAGGCGGGTGGCGACGGCGGCGGCGGTGAAGGGGCCGTGGGTGCGCGCGTAGCGGGCGACGAGGTCGCCGAGCGGATCGCGGACGGGGTCGATGAAGGCGACGGGGACGCCGATCGGCAGGGGCACGCCGAGAGCGTCGCGGAGCCGGGAGGCGTCCTCCATCGCGGCGTACCGCTGCTCGCCGCCGAGCCCGACGGGCAGGACACGCTTCGCTTTCACGAGCGCGGCGACGTCGGCCTCGAGCACCGCGCGCTCGATCGCGGGCGCCTTCGCGACGTCCGCCGAGGCGACCGACTCGTCGACCAGGCGCTCCCCGAGCTCGTCGAGCGTCAGCGGGCCGAGCAGCCGGAGCAGGTCGGCGGCGCCCTCGAGCCCGCGGAGGCGGCGCTCGGGCTCGACGCGCTGCAGCTCGCGCTCGATCTGCGCGAGGACGGCCGGGTCGAGCAGCTCGCGCAGCTCCGCCCGGCCGAGCAGCTCGCCGAGGAGCGTCGCGTCGACCGAGAGCGCCGCGGCACGGCGCTCGGCGAGCGGGCTGTCGCCCTCGTACATGAAGGCCGCGACGTAGCCGAAGAGCATGGACCGCGCGAACGGACTGGCGGTCGGCGTCTCGACCTCGAGGATCCGCAGCTCGCGCCCGTCCAGCCGCGCGGCGAGCCGGAGCAGCGCGGGCAGGTCATAGACGTCCTGGAGGCACTCGCGGACGGTCTCGAGGATGATCGGGAAGGTCGGGTAGGTGCGGGCGACGTCGAGCAGCTGCGCCGCCCGCTGCCGCTGCTGCCAGAGCGGGGAGCGCTTGCCCGGGTTGTACCTCGGGAGCAGGAGCGCCCGCGCCGCGCACTCGCGGAACCGGGCGGCGAAGAGGGCGGAGCCGCCGACCTCGCTCGTGACCAGCTGCTCCAGCTCCTCGCGCTCGAACAGGAACAGCTCGGAGCCCGGCGGCTCCGACTCCGTGTCGGGGATCCGCACGACGATGCCGTCGTCCCCGGCCATCGCCGCTCCGTCGACCCCGTGCCGCTCGCGGACGCGAGCGCCGATGGCGAGCGCCCACGGCGAGTGCACCTGCATCCCGTACGGGGAGTGCAGCACCAGCCGCCAGTCGCCCAGCTCGTCGCGGAAGCGCTCGAGCACGAGGGTGCGGTCGTCCGGGATCTGCCCGGTGGCCAGGCGCTGCTCGTCGAGGAAGGAGAGGAGGTTGCTGGTCGCGTACTCGTCGAGCCCGGCCGCCGTGCAGCGCTCGCGGGCCGTCTCGGGGGCGGCGGCGCCCACCTCACGGGTGAACGCCCCGATCGCCTCGCCGAGCTCGGCGGGGCGCCCCTGCGAGTCGCCCTTCCAGAACGGGAGGCGCCCGGGCTCACCGAACGCCGGCGTCACGATCACGCGGTCGTAGGTGATCTCCTGGATGCGCCAGCTGGTGGCTCCGAGCGCGAAGACGTCGCCGACGCGGGACTCGTAGACCATCTCCTCGTCGAGCTCTCCGACGCGGTTGCCGGTCGAGCCCGGCTCGCCGACCATGAACACGCCGAAGAGCCCGCGGTCGGGGATGGTGCCGCCGCTGGTGACGGCGAGGCGCTGGGCGCCGGGCCGGCCGGTGAGCGTGTTCGCGTCGCGGTCCCAGACGAGGCGCGGCCGCAGCTCCGCGAACTGGTCGGAGGGGTAGCGGCCCGAGAGGAGGTCGAGGGTCGCCTCGTAGGCGGAGCGTGGCAGGGACACGAAGGGGGCGCTGCGGCGGACGGTGTCGAACCAGTCGTCCACGTCGAGGCTCTCGAGGGCGGTCGCGGCGACGGTCTGCTGCGCGAGGATGTCGAGCGGGTTCGCGGGGACGGCGATCGCCTCGATCAGGCCCGAGCGCATCCGCTCCGTCGTCACGGCGGAGTGGAGCAGGTCGGCCCGGTGCTTGGGGTAGAAGGACCCGCGCGAGACCTCGCCGACCTGGTGGCCGGCTCGACCCACGCGCTGCAGGGCGCTCGCGACCGAGGGCGGCGTCTCGACCTGGACGACGAGGTCGACCGCGCCCATGTCGATCCCCAGCTCGAGGCTCGAGGTCGCGACCACGCAGCGCAGGCGGCCGGACTTCAGGTCGTCCTCGATGATCGCGCGCTGCTCCTTGCTCACCGAGCCGTGGTGGGCGCGGGCGAGCAGCGGCTCCTCGTCGGGCGCGGACTGCCCGCTGCCGCTCGTGCCCCCGGCCGCTCCCATCGCCTCGGCCGGGGAGCGGCGGACGGAGGAGGAGGCCGCCTCGGCGAGCAGGGCCCCGACGGCGACGGGCTCGCCCGCCTCGCGCGCGCGCTCCGCGGCGAGCTCGCGGCGCTCGGCGTTGATCTCGTTGAGCCGGGCGGTCAGCCGCTCGGCGAGGCGGCGGGAGTTCGCGAAGACGATGGAGGAGGTGTGCGCGAGGACCCGGTCGACGATCGACTCCTCGACGTGCGGCCAGATCGACCCGCTCTGCGGACCGGTGGCCCCCATCGTCGATCCGTCCTGCGGAGCCGCGGTCCCCAGCTCGGACATGTCCTCGACCGGGACGACGACGCTGAGGTCCCACTGCTTCTCGGACGCCGGAGCCACGATCGCGACCGGGGAGCGGCCGGCGAGGAACCGGGCCACCTCCTCGCGCGGGCGCACCGTCGCCGAGAGGCCGATGCGCTGCACCGGCTTCGGGAGCAGGGCGTCGAGCCGCTCGAGGGAGACGGCGAGGTGCGCCCCGCGCTTGGTCGACGCGACCGCGTGGACCTCGTCGACGATGACCGTCTCGACGCCGCGGAGCGACTCGCGCGCCGCCGAGGTGAGCATGAGGTAGAGCGACTCGGGGGTCGTGATCAGGATGTCCGGCGGCGTCTTCTGCAGCACGCGCCGCTCGGCGGCGGGCGTGTCTCCCGACCGCACCCCGACGGTGACCGTGGCCGGCACGCTGCCGATGCCCTCGGCGCTCAGCCGCAGCGCCGTCTGGGTGACGCCGACGAGCGGCGAGCGGAGGTTGCGCTCGACGTCGACGCCGAGAGCCTTCAGCGGCGAGACGTAGAGCACGCGCGTGCGGTGCTGCGGATCCTCCGGCGGCGGGCCCTGCACGAGCCGGTCGATCGCCCAGAGGAAGGCCGAGAGCGTCTTGCCGGAGCCGGTGGGAGCGACCACGAGGGCGTGCGCTCCACTCGAGATGGCCGACCAGGCGCCCTCCTGGGCGGCGGTCGGCGCCGGGAACGCGCCCTCGAACCACGCACGCGTGGCGGGGGAGAAGCGCTCGAGGACGTCCGGCATGCATTCATCCTCCCTGCCACCTCCGACATTGCCGGGGCCGCGGCCCGGGGGCGAGCCCTTGACGCGGGGGAGTCCGCCCGTCAGGCGAAGCCGAGACGCACGAACGTGCCGATGTCGGCGAGCTCGGCCTGCCCGACTCCGTGGGCGACGCCCTCGTAGACCCGGGCGTCGAGCGCCGTGTGCTCCGGGAACCAGGCCGCCGCGTCCCGCACGAGCTCCTCCGGGATCACCGTGTCGAGCGTCCCGCGGCCCCAGAACACCGGCGGACGCTCGCGGGCGAGCCGCTCGTCCGCGTCGTCGCCCTCGGCGAGCGGGACCACGAACCCGGACAGGGCGACCGCGAAGGCGAAGCGGCCCGGCGCGCGCCGCAGCAGCTGCACCGCCAGCGCGGCGCCCTGGGAGAAGCCCAGCAGCCCCACCGGACCCGGGTGCTCCAAAGCGTCGAGCCACTCGATCACACCCGCCGCCGCCGCCTCGACGGCCTCGGGATCGGCCCGCGGCTCGTCAGGCACCAGCGGCACCCGGAGAGGCCACCACGCGTTCGCCCCGCCGCCCAGGGCGAGAGGCGCCCGGAGGGACGCGAGGACCGGCTCCAGCGGCAGGTAGGCGCCGAGCGAGAACAGGTCCCCCTCGTGCGAGCCGTAGCCGTGCAGCAGCACCAGGAGGGGCCTGCCGACGCGGTCGCGCTCGGAGGAGGACCACAGCACCGCGTTCGCGTCGATTCCCATCGCACCATCATCCCCCTGAGTGCGGGATCGCCGCCGCCGGTCGGAACACCAGCCGCGAAGGGTGAGAATGGCTGCATGAGCGTGCGCACCCCTGACCCGAACTCCGGGTGGCTGTCCGACGACGAACTCGCCGAGATCCGCCGGCGGCTCCCGCTGCTGTACGTGGAGGCCGTGCCCGTCCGGGTCGACGGGCTCGGGCAGGTCACCGAGGTCGGTGTGCTCCTGCGCGCGACCCCCTCCGGCCAGATCACCCGCACGATCGTCTCGGGCCGCGTGATGTACGGCGAGACGCTGCGCGACGCGCTGTTCCGCCACCTCGAGAAGGATCTCGGCCCCATGGCCTTCCCCCTCCTCCCCGCGAGCCCGCTCCCCTTCCACGTCGCCGAGTACTTCCCGATGCCCGGCATGGGACCGTTCACCGACGACCGCCAGCACGCGGTCTCCCTCGCCTACGTCGTTCCCGTCACCGGCACCTGCGACCCCCGCCAGGACGCCCTCGAGCTCACCTGGATGACCCCCGACGAGGCCTGCTCCGACGCGATCTCCGCCGAGATGGAGGGCGGGCGGGGCGCGCTGATCCGCGCCGCGCTCGCTTCCGTCGGCCGCCTGTCCTAGCGGCGCGGATCGGCCGCGGCGCTCCCTTCTGCGCGCCGATAGCGGCGCGCCGCGGTCGGCTCGCAAGGACGGTGGGCCGGCTGGAGCGTCGGGCGTCCGCCTGGACCGATCCGCCGGCACGCGACCCGGCCGTTCGGCTCGTGGATCCGGCGTCCACGGGACCTCTGTGACCGGGCGAGGAGAGGCGGCGCCCCTGCCCGACGACGGCGCAGCAGGGGATCGCCTGATCAGGACGCGGTGAGGATTTCCGGAGCTCCCTGCGCGGGACTCCGCTCGAAGAGGTGAAGCCTGAACGACGAAGGGCCGGGGCCCGCGACCAGAAGTCGCGGGCCCCGGCCCTTCGTGATGTCGGCGCCCTGATCAGGACGAGCGCTGAGGTGCGATCACCGAACGCTCAGCCCCCGGACCAGCCGCTCCCCGCGAGGCGAACGGTCGATCCGCGTGCGAGCGGATCGGCCTAGCCGGTCGCGACACGCTCTGCGTATCGCGACCGTGCTTGAAGCCGACCGCGGTGCGCCGTTCCGCGGCTGCCCTCGAGGCGAACGGTCGATCCGCGTGCGAGCGGATCGGCCTAGCCGGTCGCGACACGCTCTGCGTACCGCAACCGTGCTTGAAGCCGACCGCGGTGCGCCGTTCCGCGGCTGCCCGCGAGGCGAACGGTCGATCCGCGTGCGAGCGGATCGGCCTAGCCGGTCGCGACACGCTCTGCGCGTCGCGACCGTCCTTGAAGCCGACCGCGGTGCGCCGCTCCGCGGCTGCCCGCGAGGCGAACGGTCGATCCGCGTGTGAGCGGATCGGCCTAGCCGGTCGCGACACGCTCTGCGCGTCGCGACCGTCCTTGAAGCCGACCGCGGTGCGCCGCTCCGCGGCGCACAATCGGACTCAGCCCTGCGCGCGGCGCCCGCCGCGGCGGGCGCCGCCGCCGGCGGACTCGCGGGCGGGAGCGGCCGAGGCCGCTCCGCCGGTCGCGGTGCTGTAGAACGAGCGCGATCCGCCCGAGGTCGAGGGGGCACCGGCGGCCGAGCGGCTGCGGCCTCCGCGGGCGCCGCCGCGGGCGGGTCCCTCGGCGGCGGTGCGGTCGCGGCGGGGGCGGTCGCCTCCGCCGGTCGCGGCACCCGTCGAGCGTCCGCCGCGGGGTGCGGCGGTGCCCTCGGTGCGGGCCGCGCGCTTGCGCTGCGCGTTGGCGCCCTGCGAGCGTCCGCCCTGCGACTGGCCGCGGACGGGCTCGACGACGGCGCTGGGGGTGACGTACGGAGCGACGTCGCCGACGAGCTTCGCGACGGCGGCCGAGTCAGCCGTCACCTGCTGGGGCGCGACCTGGATCGCGGCCTTGCGGAGGAGGGTCTTCACGTCGCTGCGCTGCGTGGGCAGGACGACGGTGACGACGTCTCCCTCGCTGCCGGCGCGGGCGGTGCGGCCCGAGCGGTGCAGGTACGCCTTGTGCTCCATCGGCGGGTCGACGTGGATGACGAGCTCGACGTCGTCGACGTGCACACCGCGGGCGGCGACGTCGGTGGCGACGAGGACCTTGACGGTGCCGGCGCCGAACGCGGCGAGGTTCCGGTCGCGGGCGACCTGCGAGAGGTTGCCGTGCAGGTCGACCGCGGGGATGCCCTGGCCGGTGAGCTGCTTGGCGAGCTTCTTCGCGTGGTGCTTGGTGCGCATGAAGAGGATGCGGCGGCCGGTGCCGGACGCGAGCGTCTTCACGAGAGCGTTCTTGGCGTCGAGGCCGTCGACCTCGAACACGTGGTGGGTCATCAGCGCGACCGGCGAGTTGGCCTCGTCGACCGAGTGGAGCACCTCGTTCTGGAGGTACTTCTTGACCAGCTTGTCCACGCCGTTGTCGAGCGTCGCGGAGAACAGCAGGCGCTGCCCGCCGCGGGGGGTCTTGTCGAGGATGCGCGTGACGACCGGCAGGAAGCCGAGGTCGGCCATGTGGTCGGCCTCGTCGAGGACGGTGATCTCGACGGCGTCGAGGTTCACGAAGCCCTGCTTCATCAGGTCCTCGAGGCGGCCCGGGCAGGCCACGACGATGTCGACGCCCTGCTTGAGCGCGGCGACCTGGCGCTGCTGCGAGACGCCTCCGAAGATCGTGGTGGTGACGATGCCGTACGCGTCGGCGAGGGGCTGCATCGCGGCGGTGATCTGCGTGGCGAGCTCGCGGGTCGGCGCGAGGACGAGTCCGAGCGGGCGGCCGGGGCGGCGGCGTCCGCCGGCGAGCGAGCCGCCGAGTCGGGCGATCATCGGGATGGAGAAGGCGAGGGTCTTGCCGGAGCCGGTCTTGCCGCGGCCGAGGACGTCGCGTCCGCCGAGGGTGTCGGGCAGCGTGTCGACCTGGATCGGGAAGGGCTCGGTGATGCCGCTCGCGGTGAGCGCGGCCACGAGGGGGGCCGGCACGCCGAGGGCGCTGAAGGAGAGGGGGGTGTTCGACATGGAGTGGTGCCTTTCGGGGGCATCATGCCGATCGAGGACGCGCGGGCGGTGGCCGGGGCGCGGGTGATCGGCGTTCGGGCGAAGGTGACGGTGGTCACATCCGTTCGCCGTACGATTCGGTGCGCGCGGCCGGGGGCCTCATGCACGTGCGCCAGATGGTCGGGACGGATCCTCGACGGTCAGAGTCCTAGGGGACAAGGGGCGTTCTACGACGCGGGGGAGCGCAGTCGCTGCGCTCGCACCATCCCACTCTAGTGGATGCCGATCCATCCGCGCATCGCGGCCTGCACGCGGGAGCCGTCGCGGTCGCTCAGCTTGGTCCCGACGAAGTCGCCCGCCCAGTCCGAGGTCTGCACGCGGAAGGCCGGCTCCGGGTCGCGCAGGGTCTTCAGGATGACGGCGGCGACGTCGGACGGGTCCTGCGCGTGGGTCGAGGAGAAGGACGACGCGGCGCGGTCGAGGTAGGCGCCGAGCGCCGGCGAGTAGGGGCCGGCCTGCGCGAGCATCGCCGCCGCGTCGATGCCGACGTTCTCGACGAAGCTGCTGCGGACCGCTCCCGGCTCGATCAGCGACACGTGGACGCCGACGGAGGCGGCGACCGGGGCGAGCGCCTCGAAGAACCCCTCGACCGCGAACTTCGCCGCGCAGTAGTCCTCGTTGAACGGCTGCCCGATCGCGCCGCCGACGCTCGAGACGGTGACGATGCGGCCGCGGGACGAGCGCAGCATCGGCATCGCGGCGCGGGTGACCGCGACGGTGCCGAAGAAGTTGACCTCCATCACGCGGCGCAGCTCCTCCGGATCCTCCAGCTCGAGGGTGCCGAGGTGGCCGGCTCCGGCGTTGTTCACGAGGGCGTCGAGACCGCCGAGCTCCTCCTCCACGGCGCGGAGGCAGCCGGCGACGGAGTCCGCGTCGGTCACGTCGAGCGCCCGCAGGTCGAGCTCGACGCGGGCCTCGGCGGCGGCGGCGCGCAGGCCCTCCGCCCGCTCCGGATCCCGCACTGTGGCGACCACCCGCCAGCCCGCGCGCGCGGCCTCGATCGCGGTGGCGCGGCCGATTCCGGTGGAGGTTCCGGTGACGAGGAGGACGGGACGGGGCATGCGGCTTTCCTGCTTTCCGGCGCACGACGGCGCCGCCCGGAGGCTATCGGCCGCCCCTCCGAGAACGTCCAGGGTCGGTGTCAGCCCCGGTAGCGCTCGCCGACCGGCACCTCGACCGGCAGCCGGTTGCCCGCCTGGGCGAGCGGGCAGGCCCAGGCCGGGTCGTAGGCGCAGGAGGGGTTGTAGGCGAAGTTGAAGTCGAGCACCAGCGTCCCCGGGGCGGAGCCCGGGCCGAGGTCGGCGCCCTTCACGGTGTCCAGGAGGTAGCGGCCACCGCCGTAGGTGCCGCCGGGTGTCCCCGCGAGGGCGTCCTTGACCGGCAGGAACAGGCCTCCGCCGTAGGACGCCAGGCGCCAGACGTCGAGGCTGCCGGTGTCCGGCACCTCGACCGTGCCGATCAGCTCGAAGGGGACGGTGCCGTCGGTGCCGGTCTCCACGTCCATCCGTCGCGCCTCCTCGGCCGGAGCCACCTCGAGCTCGAAGCGCCAGGCCGCGTCGTAGGGCGCGATCGGCAGCGAGCGGAAGTGCGCGCGGTCGGCCGGGAGGAGGGGGGTGGAGGGGTGCTGCGCGAAGAGCGCGTTGCGCCCGCGGATCCAGGACGCGTGCGCGGCGAGCAGGTCCACGTTCGAGAGCCGGCGCACCTCCGCGTAGAGGGCCTGGACGTGGCGGCGCCAGTCCGACACCTCGACCGCGGTCGTGAGGCGGCGGCGGGGCGAGACGCCGTCGTCGTCCTGCTCCTCCTCGTCGGCGGAGGGCCACTGGAGGCGCAGGAGCTCCGAGCGCGACAGCTCGGTCTCCTCCTCGGCGACGCCGTCGGGGCTCATGCGGCGGACTCCCCGCGCGGGCGGGTGTCGGCACCGAGATCGTGGCGCCAGGACGGGGCGAGGGAGCGGATGCGGATGCCGCGCCACTGCCAGAACGCCCACATCGACGGCCAGAGCGCGGCCGAGGCGAGGCCCGCCGAGAACTCGAGGCGGTCGCGGAAGAGCGTGCGCCCGTCAGGGAGCGGGGCCACGGCCATGCGGTGGTCCCACGCGGTGATGAGGCGGAGGGAGCCCGTGAGGGGCCCGCCGCTGTCGCGCAGGATCCGCACGTCGGGCATCGAGGGGACGCGGCGGTAGGAGAGGTCGATCTCCTGCGCGCCCATCGGCACGATCCCGAGGGCATCCATCGCGACCTCGTGGGAGCCGAGCCCCCAGGTCGGGCGGAAGCCGCCCTCGTCCAGCGACGCGGCGGTCAGGAGCGGGGACATCACCTCCCGGAACACGGCCGGACTCTGCAGGGCGCGCCAGGCGGAGTCGGCGTCGGTGTCGAGCACGTGCTTGAGCATCACCTTCACGAGGGACATCCTCCTCCGCCCGCCCCTGCGCGGGAACCGGGTGCGCGCGGAGCCCCGGACGTGTATGCGCCTCCGGGGCTCGCTACCGTGTCAGGGTGACCGCTCCCGCCGCCTCCGTCGACCAGTCGACCTACCAGATCCGCTTCGAGTGGGGGGCCCGCGCCCTCCGCGTGCTCGCCCCCGCCCACGTCACGGTGCTCGTCGACGCTCTGCCCGGAGGCGAGAGCCCCGACCTCGGGGGAGTGGAGGGCCGCGTCGTCCGCGCGGGCCTGGCCGACCGCTCGGCCGTCGCCCGCTGGATCCTGGAGCGCCAGCACGAGAACGGCGGGCGCACCAGCGTCAACGTGATCGCACTCGGCGACGTCGACGACAGCGGAGCGGCGCGGTTCGCGATGGAGGACCAGCTGGCGGCCGGCGCCGTCGTCGACGCGCTCATCGGGCTGGGCATCGACCACGTCTCGCCCGAGGCCGCGGTGGCCTGCGCGTCCTACGAGGGCCTGCGCCGGGCGTGCGCGCATCTGCTCACCGCGTCCGAGTCCGGCCGCCTGCTCGCCGCCGAGGGGCGGGCGGACGAGGTCCGCGCCGCCGCCCGGGTCGACACCGTCGACGAGGTGGCGGTCCTCCGCTGACCCGCCGCTCCGGCGGGCGCGGCCTCCGAGAGGTGCAGGGCGTCCGCGGAGCGCACAAGCCCCTGCGGATCCGAGCCGCCGCCTCGACCACTCGCCCGCCCCCGGCGTAGCGTTCGGCGGAGGCGGTCCCTCCGCCCCCCCGCCCCGACCGAAAGCTGGCCCGCATGAAAGCCGTCCTCAACGACGTCGTCCTCGCCGACGCCCCCGACTCCGACCTGATCTCGATCGAGGGCAACTGGTACTTCCCGCCGTCGAGCATCGCCGAGGGCGTGCTCGTCGAGAGCCCCACGCCCTACACCTGCCCGTGGAAGGGCGAGTGCCAGTACTTCTCGGTGCAGACCGGCGACGGCCTGCAGAAGGACAAGGCCTGGTCGTACCCGCACCCCTACCCGACGGCGTTCGACCGCGTCGGCAAGGACTTCTCGGGCTACGTCGCCTTCGACCGCTCGGTCCGCGTCTCCGACTGACCCGTCCCGCCGCGGTGCCGCTCCCGGTGCCGCGGCGGTGCGTCAGCCAAGCGGGGCGGCGGCGCGCGCCCGGTACGCCCGGACCTTCGACCGGTTCCCGCAGCGCTGCATCGAGCACCAGCGCCGCGAGCCGGCGCGGGACGTGTCGAGGTAGAGCATCCGGCACTCCGGATCCGCGCAGCGCCTCAGCCGTCCGGCCACGGCCGGGCCCAGCAGCCCCACGGCCTCCCGGGCGATGGACGCGAGCGCCTGCCTGCCCGCCGCGTGGAGCCGTCCTGCCTGCCGCGACCCTCCGCCCAGCACCGGTGGGATGTCGGGCATCGCCGCGACCAGGTTGACCACGTCGACGTCGCGCGGGTCGAGCGCGGTGCCCGCCTCGGCCGCGACGGCCAGCCGGGCGATCGCGCCTCGGAGCATCAGCGCGTCGTCGAGGCGCGCGTCCCGGCTCTCGGGGACGACCGCCTCGAAGCGCTCGGCGAGCCAGGCGGCCAGGGCGGCATCGGAGTCGAGGTGCTCGGCCGCTCCCGGAGGCAGTGCTCCGGTCGTGGCGAAGTCGAGTGCGAGGCTTCCGGAGTCGAACCACCAGCGCCGGCCGTCGGCCTCGGGGAGCCACTGCCCGGTGACCGGCGTGCGGCCGCCGTGAGAGGCCTCGTCCGGGGTCACGGCGCCGGGACCGGTCGGCGCCGCCACTGGATCGCGTTCGCGGCCTCGAACCGGCGCGCGCAGCGGCCGCAGGCCAGGGGCCGGGTGGGCCGGCGATGGCGGTAGAAGAGGTGTCCGCCCGGGCAGGTGCCGACCCACGGCGCGAGCTCGTCCGCGGTCGGGTTGCTGTGGGTGCGCGATCCCGTGTAGCCGAGCCGCGCCGCGATCCGCCGCCACTGCGGTCCGTGCCCGGCGTCGGGCCCCGCGAGCGCGTGAGCGACCTCGTGCAGGAGTGTCTGCCGGACCTCCTCGTCGCTCCAGCGGGCTGCGAGGTGGCGCGAGACCGTGATCCGGTGGCGCGTCCAGTGGCAGGCGCCGCCGCGGGTGCGCGCGTGGTCGAGCGCGAAGGACCAGGAGGGGTCGAGGTGCTCCTCGATCAGCGCGTCGGCCCAGCGGGCCACGTCCTCGAGGTCGGCCACCGGTGGCGCTGCCTAGGACTCGTCGCCGTCGGCGCGGCGGCGGCCGCGGGCGGTGCCGTCGGTGCGGGCCTCGCGGTCGGTTCCGTCCTGGAACTCGGAGGCGGCGGCGTAGCCCAGGCGCGCGACCTCGAGCTCCTCCTCGGGGACCCCGACGCGCTCGCCGAGGGCGGTCGCGGCGTCGAAGTCGCGCATCGCCCGGCCGTACTCGCCCAGCTCGAAGAAGGTGAGGCCGCGGTGCTTGAGCGCGAAGGAGTGCTCGAGGTGCCACTCGTGCGTGCGGGCCTCCTCGACGCAGAGCGCGAGCTCCGAGAGGGCCTCGTCGGTGCGGCCCCGCAGCTGCATGAGGCGGGCGCGGCGGACGCGGGCGGTGAGCAGCTCGGCGCGGTCGCCGGAGAAGCGGGTGCGGCGGACGGCCTCGTTCGCGAGGTCCCACGCCTCGTCGACGCGCCCGAGCAGGCGCAGCAGCTCCGCCTTCTCGGTGAGCGCGGCGAGGCTGCGCAGCGCGCCGATCTCCTCCAGGCGCTCCTGGGCGGCGTCGACGTCGATCTCCTCGTGGAGGGTCGCGGGGTCGTGGCGGATGATGATGCTCAGGGCGATGCTTCCTCGTGGAGTGCGGATCCGGATCGTCGCGCGCGGCGGACGAGAGGACGGTCGGGGTCGCTGACCCCGGCGTCGAGTGTACCGGCGGGTCCCCGGACGGCGCCCCGACGCGCGGCCCGGGTCAGCCCCGTCGCACCTGGAAGATGCTCCGCGCCGGCAGCGGCGACGGGGTGGCGGTCTCGTCCGTGACGACGAGGGCGCCGGCGATGAAGTTCTCGAGCTCCCGCCCCTGCACCAGCTTGGAGGGCGCGGGGTCGGAGGCGAGGCGCCGCGGCAGGCCGTCGAGCGGCAGCGGATCGGCCGAGGCGAGCATCACCACGTTCCCGAAGCGCTTGGCCTTGAGCATCTGGGTGTCGGTCATGATCGCGGTGTGCGCGAAGACGGAGGCGAGCGTCGCGGCCTGGGCGCGGGCGAAGGCGAGCGCGCCGCCGTCGGCCACGTTCACCGCGACCAGGCCGCCGGGGGCGAGCAGCGGCGCGATCGCCCCGTAGAACTCGGCGCTGGTCACGTGCGCGGGAGTGCGCGCGCCCGAGAAGATGTCGACGACGACCACGTCGACCGTGCCGCGCAGCCCGGGCGGCAGCTTGCCGAGCACCTCGCGGGCGTCGCCCTGGCGGATGCGGATCTGCGCCCCGCGGGGGAGCGGGAGCGCCTCGCGCACCAGCTCGACCAGAGCGCCCTCGATCTCGACGACCTGCTGGCGCGAGCCCGGCCGGGTCGCGGCGACGTAGCGGGGGAGGGTCAGCGCTCCGGCGCCCAGGTGGAGCGCCGTGACGCTCTCGCCCTCGGGGGCGACGAGGTCGATCGCGTGGCCGATCCGGCGGACGTACTCGAACGAGAGGTGCGTCGGATCCGCGAGGTCGACGTGCGACTGCGGAGTGCCGTCGACGACCAGGGTCGCCGCCTCGGGCGAGTGGCGGTCGGGCTCGATCCGCGCGGTGTACCCGCTGGCGAGCACGGCGCGGGGGTGCTCGGAGTCGTCTCCGCGTCGGCGGCCGGTGCGTTCCTGCATCCGACCAGTCTGCCGCGGCGGCGGGACGGCGGGGCTCCGCGCCCGGCCCGGTCGGATCGATCCGGGAGGCCGTGGCCTCGTATACCGGACCCCGCGGGGCGGCGCAAGCATCCGCACTTGCGCGGCATGGCGCGATGCGGCTATATTCGTACTTTGCGCTCCCGAGTACCCATGCCCTCATATCGCGGTCGGCAGGTCACCGGAACCCGGCATCAGATGGTGGATGCCGTTGCCACACTCTAGCCCCGCCCCCAAGACCGAGTCGCCTCGGTCCGCACGGCGTGCGGGCAGGGGTGGCGGCCCGTCCGGCGGGAGCCCACTCCACACATCCCACAGATTGAGACCCGCGAGGGTCTACGGAGGTTCCTTCCTTGGCTGCTGCGTCCACCGCGACCACCACCTCACCCAAGAACGGACGCGGAGCTTCGCGTCTCTCGTTCGCCAAGATCAGCGACACCCTGACCGTTCCGGATCTGCTCGCGCTGCAGACCGAGAGCTTCGACTGGCTCGTCGGCTCGGAGGCGTGGAAGACCCGCGTCGCCGAGGCGAAGGCCGCCGGCCGGGAGGACCTCCCCGCCAACTCCGGCCTCGACGAGATCTTCGAGGAGATCTCCCCGATCGAGGACCTCAGCGAGACGATGCAGCTGAGCTTCACGAACCCGTACCTCGAGCCCGAGAAGTACACGATCGAGGAGTGCAAGGAGCGCGGCAAGACCTACGCCGCTCCGCTGTACGTCGAGGCCGAGTTCATGAACCACCTCACGGGTGAGATCAAGACCCAGACGGTCTTCATGGGCGACTTCCCGCTGATGACCGAGAAGGGCACGTTCATCATCAACGGCACCGAGCGTGTCGTCGTGTCCCAGCTCGTGCGCAGCCCCGGCGTCTACTTCGAGCGCCAGCAGGAGAAGACGTCCGACAAGGACATCTACTCCGCCCGCGTCATCCCGAGCCGCGGCGCCTGGCTCGAGTTCGAGATCGACAAGCGCGACCAGGTCGGCGTGCGCATCGACCGCAAGCGCAAGCAGTCGGTCACCGTGTTCCTCAAGGCCCTCGGCCTCACGAGCGAGGAGATCCTCGAGCAGTTCGCCGGCTACGAGTCGATCGAGCTGACCCTCGAGAAGGACAACATCCTCACCAAGGAGGACGCCCTCCGCGACATCTACCGCAAGCTCCGTCCGGGCGAGCAGGTCGCCGCCGAGGCCGCCCGCGCGCTGCTGGACAACTTCTACTTCAACTCCAAGCGCTACGACCTCGCGAAGGTCGGCCGCTACAAGATCAACCGCAAGCTCGGCATCGACAAGGCGCTGTCCGACTCGGTGCTCACGGTCGAGGACATCATCGCGACCATCAAGTACCTGGTCGCCCTGCACGACGGCCGCACCGCCCTCCCCGGCGTGCGCGACGGCGAGTCGGTCGAGCTGCGTCTCGACGTCGACGACATCGACCACTTCGGCAACCGCCGAATCCGCGCGGTCGGCGAGCTGATCCAGAACCAGGTCCGCACCGGACTGTCCCGCATGGAGCGCGTCGTCCGCGAGCGCATGACCACGCAGGACATCGAGGCGATCACCCCGCAGACCCTGATCAACGTGCGCCCCGTCGTCGCCGCGATCAAGGAGTTCTTCGGGACCAGCCAGCTGTCGCAGTTCATGGACCAGAACAACCCGCTCGCGGGTCTGACCCACAAGCGCCGCCTGTCGGCGCTCGGCCCCGGCGGACTCTCCCGCGAGCGCGCCGGCGTCGAGGTCCGCGACGTCCACCCCTCGCACTACGGCCGCATGTGCCCGATCGAGACCCCGGAAGGCCCGAACATCGGCCTGATCGGATCGCTCGCGTCCTTCGCGCGCATCAACTCGTTCGGCTTCATCGAGACCCCGTACCGCAAGGTCGTCGACGGCACCGTCACCTCGCAGATCGACTACCTCACCGCGTCCGAGGAGGACGAGTACCTGGTCGCCCAGGCGAACGCCCCCCTCACGAAGGACTTCCGCTTCGCGGAGGGCAAGGTCCTGGTCCGCCCCAAGGGCGGAGAGGTCGAGCTCGTCGACGCCGAGCGCGTCCACTACATGGACGTCTCGCCGCGCCAGATGGTCTCGGTCGCGACCTCGCTGATCCCGTTCCTCGAGCACGACGACGCGAACCGCGCGCTCATGGGCGCGAACATGCAGCGTCAGGCCGTCCCGCTGCTGCGCAGCGAGTCGCCCGTCGTCGGAACCGGCATGGAGGGCTTCGCGGCCATCGACGCCGGCGACGTCATCACCGCCGACAAGGCCGGTGTCGTCCAGGAGGTCTCCGCCGACTCCGTCACCGTCCAGCTGGACGAGGGCGGCACGCAGACCTACTTCCTCCGCAAGTTCGACCGCTCCAACCAGGGCACCTCGTACAACAACCGCGTGGTCGTCTCGGCCGGCGAGCGCATCGAGGTCGGCGAGGTCGTCGCCGACGGCCCCGCCACCGAGAACGGCGAGCTCGCGCTGGGCAAGAACCTGCTCGTCGCGTTCATGCCGTGGGAGGGCCACAACTTCGAGGACGCGATCATCCTCAGCCAGAACCTGGTGAAGGACGACGTCCTCTCCTCGATCCACATCGAGGAGTACGAGGTCGACGCCCGCGACACCAAGCTCGGCAAGGAGGAGATCACCCGCGACCTCCCCAACGTCAGCCCGGAGCTCCTGGCCGACCTGGACGAGCGCGGCATCATCCGCATCGGCGCCGAGGTCCGCCCCGGCGACATCCTCGTCGGCAAGGTCACGCCCAAGGGCGAGACCGAGCTCTCGGCCGAGGAGCGCCTGCTCCGCGCGATCTTCAACGAGAAGAGCCGCGAGGTCCGCGACACGTCGCTGAAGGTGCCCCACGGCGAGCAGGGCACGATCATCGGCGTCAAGGTGTTCGACGCGCAGGACGGCGACGACGAGCTCGGCTCGGGCGTCAACCAGCGCGTGGTCGTCTACATCGCCCAGAAGCGCAAGATCACCGAGGGCGACAAGCTCGCCGGCCGCCACGGCAACAAGGGCGTCATCTCGAAGATCCTGCCGGTCGAGGACATGCCGTTCCTCGCCGACGGCACCCCGGTCGACATCGTCCTCAACCCGCTCGGCGTCCCCGGCCGCATGAACTTCGGCCAGGTCCTCGAGATCCACCTCGGGTGGATCGCGAAGCAGGGCTGGAAGGTCGAGGGCCAGCCGGAGTGGGCCGCGCGCCTGCCCGAGCACGCCCGCGAGGCGGCGCCCGGCACCAAGGTCGCGACCCCCGTCTTCGACGGTGCGGCGGAGGAGGAGCTCGCAGGGCTCCTCGACTCCACCACCCCGACCCGCGACGGAGAGCGCCTGATCGGCTCGTCCGGCAAGACGCAGCTGTTCGACGGCCGCTCCGGGGAGCCCTTCCCGGACCCGGTCTCGGTCGGCTACATGTACATCCTGAAGCTGCACCACCTCGTCGACGACAAGATCCACGCGCGCTCGACGGGCCCGTACTCGATGATCACCCAGCAGCCGCTCGGTGGTAAGGCGCAGTTCGGCGGACAGCGCTTCGGCGAGATGGAGGTGTGGGCCCTCGAGGCCTACGGCGCCGCCTACGCCCTCCAGGAGCTCCTCACCATCAAGTCGGACGACATCCTCGGCCGAGTGAAGGTGTACGAGGCCATCGTCAAGGGCGAGAACATCCAGGAGCCCGGCATCCCGGAGTCCTTCAAGGTCCTCATCAAGGAGATGCAGTCCCTGTGCCTGAACGTCGAGGTCCTCTCGGCCGACGGCACCGCGGTCAGCCTGCGCGACACCGATGACGAGGTCTACCGCGCCGCGGAAGAGCTCGGCATCAACATCTCCTCCCGGTTCGAGTCGTCCTCCGTCGACGACATCTGATCCGCGCCAGCATCTGACGACCTCCCGTCTCTGACGAGACACCCTGTTTTCCGACAAGGAGAAAACATTGCTCGACGTAACCACTTTCGATGAGCTGCGCATCGGCCTCGCAACGGCCGATGACATCCGTCGCTGGTCGCACGGTGAAGTGAAGAAGCCCGAGACCATCAACTACCGCACCCTGAAGCCCGAGAAGGACGGCCTGTTCGGCGAGCAGATCTTCGGTCCCTCTCGCGACTGGGAGTGCTCCTGCGGCAAGTACAAGCGAGTCCGCTTCAAGGGCATCGTCTGCGAGCGCTGCGGCGTCGAGGTCACCAAGTCCTCGGTCCGCCGCGAGCGGATGGGCCACATCGAGCTCGCCGCCCCCGTCACCCACATCTGGTACTTCAAGGGCGTCCCCTCGCGCCTCGGATACCTGCTGGACATGGCGCCGAAGGACCTCGAGAAGGTCATCTACTTCGCGGCGTACATGATCATCGACGTGGACGACGACGGCCGTCACGCCGACATGCCCGGCCTCGAGAACGAGCTCCGGCTCGAGATCAAGACCCTCTCGGACCAGCGCGACTCCCGCATCGCGGACCGTCTGGCGCGCCTGGAGACCGACCTCGCCGCCCTGGAGGCGGAGGGCGCCAAGAGCGACCAGAAGCGCCGCACCAAGGACGGCGCCGAGAAGGAGATGGGCCAGATCCGCAAGTCCTTCGACGAGGACATCGCGCGGCTCGAGAGCGTGTGGGAGCAGTTCCGCACCCTCAAGGTCGGCGACCTCAAGCCCGAGGACGCGGTCTTCAACGAGCTCGTCGACCGGTACGGCGTCTACTTCGAGGCCTACATGGGCGCCGAGGCGATCAAGAAGCGCCTCGAGCAGTTCGACCTCCAGGCCGAGGCCGAGACGCTGCACCTGCAGATCGCCGAGGGCAAGGGTCAGAAGAAGATCCGCGCCATCAAGCGCCTGCGCGTCGTCAACTCGTTCCTCGCCACCGGCAACTCGCCGGCCGCGATGGTCCTCGACGTCGTCCCGGTCATCCCGCCGGAGCTGCGCCCGATGGTGCAGCTCGACGGAGGCCGGTTCGCGACCAGCGACCTGAACGACCTCTACCGTCGCGTGATCAACCGCAACAACCGACTCCGCCGCCTGCTCGACCTCGGTGCCCCCGAGATCATCGTGAACAACGAGAAGCGCATGCTCCAGGAGGCGGTCGACGCCCTCTTCGACAACGGCCGCCGCGGCCGCCCCGTCACCGGAACCGGCAACCGCGCCCTGAAGTCCCTGAGCGACATGCTCAAGGGAAAGCAGGGTCGCTTCCGCCAGAACCTGCTGGGCAAGCGCGTCGACTACTCGGGCCGCTCGGTCATCATCGTCGGCCCGCAGCTCAAGCTGCACCAGTGCGGTCTGCCCAAGCAGATGGCGCTGGAGCTGTTCAAGCCGTTCGTGATCAAGCGCCTGATCGACCTGTCGCACGCGCAGAACATCAAGGCCGCCAAGCGCATGGTGGAGCGCTCGCGCCCGCAGGTGTGGGACGTGCTCGAGGAGATCATCCGCGAGCGCCCCGTCCTGCTGAACCGTGCGCCCACGCTGCACCGTCTCGGCATCCAGGCGTTCGAGCCCCAGCTGGTCGAGGGCAAGGCGATCCAGCTGCACCCGCTCGTCTGCGCCGCGTTCAACGCGGACTTCGACGGCGACCAGATGGCCGTCCACCTGCCGCTGTCCGTCGAGGCCCAGGCCGAGGCGCGCATCCTGATGCTCGCGTCGAACAACATCCTCAAGCCCTCGGACGGCCGTCCGGTCACCCTGCCCACGCAGGACATGATCATCGGCCTCCACCACCTGACGACGATCCGCGAGGGCGCCGCCGGCGAGGGCCGCGCGTTCTCCTCCGTCTCGGAGGCGATCCTCGCGAAGGACCAGGGCTCGCTGCACCTGAACTCGAAGGTCAGGATCCGCATGTCGGACGTGTACTTCGCGCAGGGTCAGGCACCCGAGGGCGTCGAGATCGACGAGAACGGCAAGGTCACCGCGCCGGTCCTCCTCGAGACCACGCTCGGCCGCGCCCTCTTCAACGAGGCGCTGCCGGTCGACTACCCCTACTTCGAGCAGGTCGCCGACAAGACGACCATCTCCGGGATCGTCAACGACCTCGCGGAGCGCTACCCGAAGGTGGAGGTCGCCGCCTCCCTCGACCGGATCAAGGACGCCGGCTTCTACTGGGCCACCCGCTCGGGTGTCACCGTGGCGCTGTCCGACATCCTCACGCCTCCGTCGAAGCCCGAGATCATCGCGGGCTACGAGAAGAAGGCCGCGAAGGTCGAGTCCGAGTACGACAAGGGTCTGACCACTCAGGCCGAGCGCCGCCAGGAGCTCGTGAAGATCTGGACCGAGGCGACCGACGAGGTCGCCAAGGCCATGCGCGCGAACTTCCCGACGGACAACACCATCAACCGCATGGTCACCTCCGGTGCCCGCGGCAACTGGCTGCAGGTGCGCAACATCGCCGGCATGCGAGGCCTGGTGAACAACCCGAAGGGCGAGATCATCGCCCGACCGATCATCTCCTCGTACCGCGAGGGCCTGTCGGTCGCCGAGTACTTCATCGCCACGCACGGTGCCCGCAAGGGCCTGGCCGACACCGCGCTCCGCACCGCGGACTCGGGCTACCTGACGCGTCGACTCGTCGACGTCTCGCAGGACGTCATCATCCGCGAGGAGGACTGCGGCACCTCGAAGGGCCTCGACCTGCCGATCATGCTCCAGGACGCCACCGGCGCCTGGATCAAGGACTCCAACGTCGAGAACTCCGTCTACGCCCGTTCGCTCGCCACCCCGGCGTCGAACGAGGCCGGCGAGCTCGTCGCCGAGGCCGGCGAGGACGTGGGCGACGTGCTCATCGAGAAGCTGGTCGGAGCGGGCGTGCGCCACATCAAGGTGCGCTCCGTCCTGACCTGCGAGTCCGCCGTCGGCGTCTGCGCGGCCTGCTACGGCCGCTCGCTCGCCACCGGCAAGCTCGTCGACATCGGAGAGGCCGTCGGCATCATCGCGGCCCAGTCGATCGGCGAGCCCGGCACGCAGCTCACGATGCGCACCTTCCACACCGGTGGATCGGCCTCGGCCGACGACATCACGCAGGGTCTTCCCCGCGTGCAGGAGCTCTTCGAGGCCCGCACCCCCAAGGGCGCGTCGCCGATCGCGGAGGCCGCCGGCCGGATCACCATCGAGGACACCGACCGTGCCCGCCGCGTCATCCTCCAGCCGGACAACGGCGACGAGGCGGTCATCTACCCGGTGCTCAAGCGCTCGCAGCTCCTCATCGAGGACGGCCAGCACGTCGAGCTCGGGCAGCAGCTGCACGTCGGAACGGTCGACCCCAAGGAGGTCCTGCGCGTGCTGGGCGTCCGCGAGGTCCAGAAGCACCTGGTGGGCGGCGTCCAGGGCGTCTACCGCTCGCAGGGTGTGCCGATCCACGACAAGCACATCGAGGTCATCGTGCGTCAGATGCTCCGCAAGGTCACCGTGGTCGACCACGGCGACACGGAGCTGCTGCCGGGCGAGCTCGTCGACCGCTCGCGCTACAGCGAGGTCAACCGTGCGGCTCTGACCGAGGGCAAGCGGACAGCGTCCGCCCGCCAGGAGGTCATGGGCATCACCAAGGCCTCGCTCGCGACCGAGTCGTGGCTGTCGGCCGCGTCCTTCCAGGAGACCACCCGCGTCCTCACGCAGGCGGCCATGGAGGGCAAGCGCGACCCGCTGATGGGCCTGAAGGAGAACGTGATCATCGGAAAGCTGATCCCGGCGGGAACCGGTCTGCCCAAGTACCGGAACGTGTCGGTCGAGGCGACCGAGGAGGCGAAGGCCGAGCGGTACCCCAACCGCATCTTCGCCGACGACGCCGCGTTCAGCGACGCCGACCTCTCGTTCGTCGACTTCGACTCGTTCTCGAGCGACGGCTACGAGCCGGGCAACTACAGCTGATCCAGGTGAGCTGAACGATCGAAGGCCCCGTCGGGACACCGGCGGGGCCTTCGTCGTGCCCGGCCCGCGGTCACCCGCACGGGGGGCCGCCCGTTCGCGACGAGCGTCCTCCCCCGCAGGAGCGGGGTGATTGACTCGATGCGTGCTCGTCGGGTCGAGCCTGTACCCGTTCCCCGTCCTGGTCGCGGCACGTGAGGAAACGCGCGGATGAGACTCGTGATCGTCGTGCTGGCCGCACTGCTCGTGGTGGTCGGCGTCGTCGTGGTGCCCGCGGGGCGGGCGGAGGCGGGCGAGGCGGTCGCACCCTCGTCCTGCGGCGTCGCCGAGCTGGCTCCCGTGCTCACGGGCGACGACGTCCGGCCGCGCTCCGCCGCCGCCCTGGTCCCCATCGTGATGCTGCACGGCTGGCTGGGCACGGCGACGCACGACGCCGACCGCACAGGGGCCTTCTCCCATCTCGTCGACATGGTGTCGTCGGAGTCGGCGACCGCTCCGCTCGACGCTCCCGAGCCGTCCCTCCTCGGCCGGCTGCAGCAGATCGACGGCGCCGCGGTCTACACCTTCGACTACCGCCGGCTCGCCGCGCGCTGGGTCACCGACCCGGGGATCAGCGACGCGCTCGCCTCCTCGATCGCCTGCCTCGTCTCCGCGACCGGGCACCGCGCCGTCGTCGTCGCGCACTCGATGGGAGGGCTCGCCGCCCGCCAGGCGCTGAGCGGCTCGGTCGACGGGACCGCCGTCGCCTCGATGGTCTCGTCCGTCCTCACCTTCGGCACCCCGAACACGGGATCCGACGTCGCGGAGCGCCTCGGACGAATGGTCGACGACTCCGGCCAGGTCAGCCCCGCGGTGATCGCAGGACTGGACCCGCAGAGCCGGCTGAGCGTCTCGGCGATGCTCGCCTCCTGCGGGGACGCCGTCTCCGAGGACGCCGAGCACGCGGGGGAGTGCACGGGAGTGCCGATGATCGACGCCCTCGCCTCGGCGGCGGGCAAGGGCCTGCGGACGGGATCGACCGAGCTCGGCTCCCTGCCGCCCTGGCCCGCCGGCGTGCACGTGACGGCGCTGGTGGGTGACATCCAGGTGACCGCCGCGGTGGCGCTCGGCCTCGCCACCGCGCCGGTCGACCTCGGCGACATCATGGTCGCGACCGGATCGGCGACGGCCGGAGTCGACGACTACGTGGTCTCGACCTGCCGCTACACCTACCTCGCCGCGGCGGACGTGCCGTCCCTCGTCGCCGAGCTCTCGCCGTTCGCGCGGCTCGGCGATGCTCTGCGCTTCGCGAAGCTCGTGGTCGACGTCGACGCGAGCCCGTGCCACCACGCGCGGCTGACCCGGAACGTCGACCTCGTCGAGCACGCCACCGGCGTCGTGTCGGACGTCGTCACGGGCGAGCTGTCCGCTCCGCACGCCTCTCGAGCGCAGACCGCGGCGAGGGCGCTCCCGGCGGCGGAGGAGTCCCGGAGGCGGTCCTCGTGACCGGTCGGCGGACACCGCCGAGGAGACACCATGTCGCGTCAGTTGACGGACGTCTGTCGGGAAGCATACGGTCGGACCGGCCCATGGGGAGGCCGCCTGGGGGACAGGCAGCGCGGCCCGCGCGGCACCCGAGCCGCATGCGCGGGCCGCGCCCGTCCCGATCTCCTCTCACGTTCCGCGCTCCCTCCGGGTACGCTCGGCTGGACAGTAGATGTCGGAGGCTCCTCCGTGCATCCCGGCGCCGGAGGCCTGATGAGCGACGACCCCCTCGATGCGGAGGAGCCGGCGCGTCCTCCCCGCCTGACCCGCGAGCAGGTCCGCACCCGCCTGCTGGACGCCGCTCTCGCGGTCGTCCGCGCCGAGGGCCTGCGCGTCGGAGTCGCCCACCTGCCCCTCGAGGACGTCATCCGCTCGGCGGGTGTTCCGCGCAGCACCGTGTACCGGATCTGGCCCACTCGCCAGTCGTTCTACGACGAGCTGATCGCCGCGATCCCGGAGCGGGTCCTCGCCACCCGCCTCGACCAGCCGTCCCTGCGGGCCGGGAACTCCCACCTCCACCGCAGCCTCGACCCCGAGCCGACCCCGGCGCAGCGCCGCGAGGCCCTGATCGCCTCCGTCCGGGTCGCCGTCGACGCGAACGTCGACAACATCTTCTCGTCGCAGCACTGGCGCAACTTCATCGCTCTCGCCGGCGCGGTGGGCTCGCACGAGGAGCCGGCGCGGACCGCCATCGGATCCGCTCTGCGGTCCCGCCAGCTGCACTTCATCGACAACATGGCGAAGTACTACGAGCACACCCTCGCCGAGGCGGGGCTCCGGCTGCGCCCGGACCGCGGCGCCGCCGCTCTCGCCTCCGCCGTCTCGGCCCTGATCGAGGGTCTGTGCATCGCGCGGATCGCGGCACCGGAGCTGGTGACCGGCCCGCTCGACCCGGCCGATCCCGAGGGGCCGTCACTGGCGGTGGTGTCGGTGCTGCTGCTGATCGACGGGTTCACCGAACCGGACGAGTGATCCGGGTCGCGGGGTCCGCTCAGTCCTCCGCGACCGGCTCCAGCATCCCGTCGACGATCGAGCGGATCGTCCAGGCCGCCAGGGTCCACTCGACCGGCTCGCCGTCGAGGCCGGGGGCGGTCACCGGAGCGTCGAGGTCGTCGTCGAGGAGCCGGCCGCGGTGGGCGAGCCCGTCGATCACGATCGCGGTGAGGTGGGCGAGCTGGAGCGTCGTGAATCCCGGGCGCATCGTCCCGCCGAAGACCTGCAGCGTCTCCTCGTAGAAGTCGCGCATCCGGCGCGTGAGCATGCCCTCGATCCGCTTCGCCGTGGCGCGCACGGCGTCGCGTGCAGGCCCCTCCTCCATCGAGAAGGTGCAGGCGAGCAGCGCGTTGTACGACGACCAGTCGGCGGAGCGGCGGAGCGATTCGGCATTGGCCCGCGCGCCGATGCGGATGGTCTCCCAGGCGACCCGGCGGCGGCCGGCGGCCGTGGAGAGCAGATCGGTGGAGCGCTCGTAGACTTCGCGCATCTCCTGCTGGGCCTCGGGATCGGCGCCCTCCGCGTACCGGTCCCGCACGAAGACCTCGCCGACCAGGTCGGCCACGAACTCCTCGCGCGTGCTCCAGATCCGGTAGACGGAGCTGCGCGGCACGCCGGCCAGGCGGATGTACTCCTCCATGGGCAGGTGCGCGAAGCTCACCGTGAGGCCGTGGTTCGAGACGACGTCGCGCGCCGTGGCGATCATGCGGCTGCGGACCTGCTCCGCGGGGATCCTCCGGGCCCGCCGGGAGCCCTCTGCGCTGTCGTCCATGGAGAGGGACACTAGCCGGAGACGGTGCCGCGGGTGGTCCTCCACGCGCTCCGTGAGCCGATCCGGAGTGCTCTGGGGCGTCCTCCCACTGAGACGGAATGTCCCATCACGTGCACGACGACGTCGCGGACCGCTACGGTGCAGCCGGGGCGGACCCGAACCTGCCCCTGCTAGGGGACCCCCGTGACCGGATTCGATCGGTTCACGCTGGCCGTCGTCGACGGACCAGCGATCGAGCGTGCCGCGCTGCAGGCGCTGCTCGCGCAGCTGCTGCCGCAGTTCTCGCACGACGAGGAGGGCGTCGACCGCATCGCGGTCCTCGACCTGGACGGCGTGCCCGGCGAGGAGGTGGCCGACACCCTCGAGCGTGCGGCGGCCCGGACCGTCGGCCTCGTCGTGCTCTCCTCCTCCGACTCCCTGGAGCCGGTGCGGGCCGTGCTGCGACGGGATAGGGCGGCGTACGTCTGGAAGGGCGACGACCCCAGCGAGCTCGCGGCGGCGGTCGTCTCGGTCGCCTCTGGCCGCACCTGGATCTCGGACACCGCCCGCCACCGGCTCGTGCACGGGCGCGAGGAGCGCCGCCCGGTGCTGAGCCCGCAGGAGAGCCGTGTGATGCGCGCCTACGGAGCGGGTGCCGCGGTCCGCACCGTCGCGGTCGACCTCAGCGTCGCCGAGCACACCGTCCGCACCTACATCAAGCGGATCCGCGCCAAGTACCTCGAGACCGGCGTCACTCTCGACTCACGGGTCGACTTCTACCGCCACCTCGGCGACCACGACGTCGCCATCCGCCGCGGCGGAGACCGGGTGCGGGCCGGCACGCAGCAGGCGGCCGGCGACGTGGTCGGCGAGCGCCGAGCCTGAGGCGAGCAGGATCGCGTTCCCGCCGGTGCGCCCCTCGACGAAGGCCGTCGATCCGACCGCTGCGGTGACCGGGAGCAGCTCCCGGACGACCCCGCGCAGGCGGTCCAGCCTCCGGTGGTCGGCGTCGTCGGCGACGTTGACCGCGAGGAGCCCGTCGGCGCCGACGCGGGCGGCGAGCGGAGCGAGGACGGACGCGCGGTAGAACGGCTCCGGGATCTCGTCCCCGTCGTAGACGTCGAGCACGACGAGGTCGGCGCTCCAGGGCGGCAGGGGCCCTGCGGCGTCGGCCGTGAGGAGTCGGACGCGCGCGCCGCGGGGGAGCGGCGCGTGCTCGAGCACGAACTCCACGAGTCCTGCCGCGCTCTCCACCGCGAGCTGCTCGGAGCCCGGCCGGGTCGCGGCGACGTACCGGGCCAGGGCCAGGGCTCCGGCTCCGAGGTGCAGCACGCGCAGCGGCTCGCCGGGAGGGGCGGCGGCGTCGACCACCGCGCCGAGGCGCGCGAGGTACTCGAGGTGCAGAGCCCGGGGATCGCCCGGATCGATCAGCGACTGCTCCGCGCCGTCGACCGTGAGCAGCAGCGCCTCCGGCCGCACGGGATCCGGCCCCAGCACAGCTGTGCGGCCTCCCGGCAGCAGGAGGGACGAAGGCATCCCGTCACGCTAGCGCTCCTCGCGCGATCCGCCCCGCCGCCGCTACGGTGACAGGCATGGCCGCCCTGATCCTGCTCGACGTCGACGGCGTCCTGAACCCCTCCGTCAGCAGCGATCGCGCCTCGGGCTCGCACCGCCTGGAGCTCGAGCCCGAGCGGGCGGCGCTCGTCGCCCGCCTGGCCGCGGTCGGCACGATCGTGTGGGCCACGACCTGGCCGCCGCGCTTGACGCGGGTCCTCGCCCAGGACCTCGGGCTGCCGGCGGGTACGGAGGCGATCGTCTTCGACGGCGGCCTCCCGCGCGACCCGCGGTTCCCGGGCCGGACGGGCAAGCTCCAGCCCGTCGCGGTGTGGCTGGAGGCGGCCGCCGAGCGCGGCGCGATCGACGCCGTGGTGTGGATCGACGACAACCTCCACGAGGACGCCTACGACTGGGCCCGCGAGCAGAGCACCCCCTTCCACCTGGTGCGTCCGGAGTCGGCGACGGGCCTCACGAGCGACGAGGTCGCCGGTGCCGAGCACTTCCTGGCCGGACTCCCGGCGTCACACGGCGACATCCGGGAATAGGGCCGCCCCCTCCACTGGTTATCGTCACTCCGGGCGGTTCCGCCGAGCAGCGGTCCGCCCCGGGACGACCCGTCCCCTCGTCGATCCCCGCGCCGCATCCGGCGCAGCGGGACCGCCACGACTCCGTGATGCACCGAAGGACAACACCGTGACCCTCTCCGCCCGCACCTCCCTGCGCGTCCTGCTCGGCACGACCGCCGCCGCCGCCGCCCTGGTCCTCGCCGGCTGCGCGCCCGCCTCGACCGACGACGTGGTCTCCGGCTCGAGCGGCGAGGGCACCGCATCCGCGAGCTCCGGCCTGACCCTGGCCGAGGTCGAGGACTCGGGGAAGCTCACCATCGGCACCGAGGGCACCTACCCGCCCTTCTCCTTCCACGCCGACGGCGGGACCGGAGCCCTCACCGGCTACGACGTCGACGTGATCACCGCCGTGGCCGAGAAACTGGGCGTCGAGCCCGACTTCCAGGAGACGCAGTGGGACGCGATGTTCGCGGGCCTGGACGGAGCGCGCTTCGACGTGATCGCGAACCAGGTCTCGATCAACGACGAGCGCGAGGCGAAGTACGACTTCTCGGAGCCGTACTCGGTCAGCCCCGGCGTCGTGATCGTCCCCTCGAGCGACACCTCGATCACCGACCTCGCCGGCCTCTCCGGCAAGACCACCGCGCAGTCGCTCTCGAGCAACTGGTACACGGTCGCGCAGGAGAACGGCGCCGAGGTCGAGGGCGTCGAGGGCTGGGCGCAGGCCATCGCCCTCGTCGAGCAGGGCCGCGTCGACGCGACCGTGAACGACCGCCTCACCTGGCTCGACTGGTCCACGACCTACCCCGACCAGGCCGCGGGCCTCAAGGTCGCCGTCACCACCGACGACACCTCCGAGAGCGCCTTCACCTTCCCGAAGGGCTCGGACGACCTCGTCGAGGCCGTCGACTCCGCCCTCGACGAGCTGCGCGAGGACGGCACCCTCGCCTCCATCTCCGAGCGCTACTTCGGAGCCGACGTCTCCCAGTAGCCCCACCTCGAGACGGCTCCTCCCCTTCCGGGAGGGGCCGTCTCGTGCGTGAGCGGTCCCGTCGCGGGGGAGCGGCGGAGCGGCTCAGGCCGCGGGTCCGCCCGCAAGGGCGCCCGCCCCGGCGCGAAGCGTGCCAGCATTCCCCAGGAGGCGGACACGATCCGCCCCCGACGCCACCACCCGATCGAGCCGACCGCGGATCCTCCCGCGAAGGCGGGAGAACACAATGGACCTCGTCCTCCGGTCGTTCTGGCCGATCCTCTCCGGGGGCATCGTCGGGACGATCCCGCTCGCGCTGGCGAGCTTCGCCATCGGGCTCGTGCTCGCGCTGGCGGTCGCCCTGATGCGGCTCTCGCGGGTGCGGATCCTCTCCTGGATCGCGCGCGCCTACATCTCCGTCATCCGGGGCACGCCGCTCCTGGTGCAGCTGTTCGTGATCTTCTACGGGCTGCCGAGCCTCGGACTGAAGATCGACCCCTGGCCCAGCGCCACCATCGCGTTCGCCCTCAACGTGGGCGGCTACGCGGCGGAGGTGATCCGCGCGGCGATCCTCAGCGTCCCGAAGGGGCAGTGGGAGGCGGCGCACACGATCGGCATGAGCCGCTCGCTCTCGCTGCGGCGCATCATCCTCCCGCAGGCCGCGCGCGTCTCCGTCCCGCCGCTGTCGAACACCTTCATCTCGCTGGTGAAGGACACCTCGCTGGCCTCCCTCATCCTGGTGACCGAGCTCTTCCGGCAGGCGCAGAAGATCGCCACCGCGTCGAGCGAGTTCATGCTCCTCTACCTCGAGGCCGCTCTGATCTACTGGCTCATCTGCCTGGTGCTCTCCAGCGGCCAGGGCCTGCTCGAGAAGCGATTGGACCGCTATGTCGCCCGCTGACACTCCGACCGACGCGCGGCCCGTGCTCACGGCCCGCGGCCTCCGCAAGTCGTTCGGCGGGGTGGAGGTGCTGCGCGGCATCGACCTGGAGATCCGCCGCGGCGAGGTCGTCGCCCTGATCGGGCCCTCGGGCTCGGGCAAGACCACCGTCCTGCGCTCGCTGAACAGCCTCGAGGTGCCGGACGGCGGGGTGGTCGAGCTCGCCGACGGCAGCGTCCTCGACTTCGACCGCGGCGTCGGACGGAAGGCGCTGACCGGGCTGCGCGACCACTCCGCGATGGTCTTCCAGCACTTCAACCTCTTCCCGCACCTGACCGTCCTCCAGAACGTGACGGAGGGGCCGCTGCGAGTGCAGCGCCGTCCCGCGTCCGAGGTGGTCCCGGAGGCGGAGCGCCTGCTCGAGCGCGTCGGCCTCGGCGGCCGGGGGAGCGCCTACCCCTTCGAGCTCTCCGGCGGTCAGCAGCAGCGCGTCGGCATCGTCCGGGCGCTCGCGCTGCGGCCCGATCTGCTCCTCTTCGACGAGCCCACCTCGGCGCTGGACCCGGAGCTGGTCGGCGACGTGCTCTCGCTGATGCGGGAGCTGGCGGGGGAGGGCTGGACCATGCTCGTCGTGACGCACGAGCTCGAGTTCGCCCGGCAGGTGGCCTCGGAGGTCGTCTTCATGGCCGACGGCGTGGTCGTCGAGCGGGGCGCCCCTGCGCAGATCCTCCGGGAGCCGCGCGAGCCGCGCACGCGGCAGTTCCTGCACCGCCTCCTCCACCCGCTCGAGTAGACGGTCGGCGCTGTCCCCCGTCGACGGGGAGCCGCGCGGCGCACCGGGCGCGGCGGAAGGCGTGCCTATGCTGTCCGGGTGACCTGGAGCAGCGACGCCGAGACCACGCGGATCCCCTCCGCGACCGAGACGTCCGGCGGAACCGGACCCCAGCCGACCCGGGAGTACGTCTGGCCCGAACCCGTGACGGGCCGGCAGCCGACCGTCGAGCCCGTCGCCCCGGCCGTCGCGGCGTCCGCCCCCAGCGCCCCCAGCGCCCTCGGGCCGGTCGAGGCCGAGCCCGAGCCGGTCCGGCGCTCCGGAAACCGCCTCGCGGGCCTCGCGCTCGCCCTCCTGACGACCGCGGTCTTCGCCGTCCTGTACCTCGTCGCCCTGACGGCGATCCGCCTCCTCGTCGACCGCGTCGGCGGCGACCCGGTCGCCCTCGCGCTCGACGCTGCGCCGACCGCGCTCTTCCTCGCCCCGGTGGCCGCGTTCCTGGTCGGCCTGGCGCTGATCGTGCTGGTCGTGAACCGCGCGGGCTGGTGGGCCTACGTCCTCGGCGGCTTCCTCGTCGCCCTCCTCACGGCCGCGGCCGCGCTGGTCGGCGGCTGGAGCGCCGTCGGACCGCTCGCCCTGCCGATCGACCGCTCCCTCGCGCTCGACTACGTCCGCGATCCCGCCGTCCTCGCGGCGGTCCTCGCCGCCGGCGTCCTCGGCCGGGAGGCGAGCGTCTGGGGCGGCGCCGCGATCGCCGGCCGCGCCCGGGGCGTCAAGCGCCGCATCGCCGAGCGCGAAGCGGCCGCGCAGTCGTGACTCCGGAGGGGCAGGGGCAGGGCCGCGTAGCCGGCCTGGGCTACGGCCTCGCGCTGGCCGGCTTCGCCGCGTTCCTCTACCTCGCCCTGGTCGTCTGCGCGTTCGGGGTCCTCAGCCTCCTGCTGGACCAGGACGTCGTGCCCGAGCGCGACGCCGGCCCGCTGCTGGGGCCGGTGTCGGTGGCGGTCTGCGTCGTCGCCGTGCTGGTCGCGATGGTGACCCTCGCCGCCCGTCCCGCCGTCCACCGCGTCCTCGGCCCGTCGCTGCTGACCGGGGTCGTCGTCTACCTGCTCTTCCTCGTCACGGGCGGAGCGCTCTACGGGCTCGGCCGCCAGGAGCCGGGGGAGATCCTCGGTTGGATCCTCGACCACGCCCCCACTGTCTTCGCGATCGCGACCGGCGTGCTCGCGGCCGCCGTCCAGCTCGTGTTCCTCCTGCTCCTGGCCCGTCGCGACGCCGGCGGCCGCAGCCCCCACTGGGGCTGGGAGGGCGACGAGCGGGAGTGACGACGGAGTCCCGGCGCGGCTCAGCGCGGCGCTGCGGCATCTCCCAGGGCGAACGCCGCTCGGTTGACCGGCCCCGTCACTCCCCGTAATATTCTTCGGGTGTGCGCTTTGCCGTGCGCTCGTGTCGTGCCTCCGGGTCGATGCGGTCGCCGCACTTCGCTCCACCGGGTCCGCGAGGATCCGCGGGTTCGTCCGATCGGGCGGCCCCCACGGCATACCCCTCACCCTCCCGGTCCCGCTCGCGGGGCCGCGGGGTGCGTCGGGTCCAGATGAACTCGGCCGTTCCCGGAGACGGGAGGGCCGAATGTCGACCATCGATCCGCTGTCACCGTGCAGCATTCAAGGAGCAAAACCAGTGCCAACGATTCAGCAGTTGGTCCGCAAGGGACGCACGCCGAAGGTCACCAAGACCAAGGCGCCCGCCCTGAAGGCCAACCCCCAGCAGCGCGGCGTCTGCACGCGCGTCTACACGACCACGCCCAAGAAGCCGAACTCGGCCCTCCGCAAGGTGGCCCGCGTGAAGCTCTCCAACGGCACCGAGGTCACCGCCTACATCCCCGGCGAGGGCCACAACCTGCAGGAGCACTCGATGGTGCTCGTGCGCGGCGGTCGCGTCAAGGACCTCCCCGGTGTCCGCTACAAGATCGTTCGCGGCGCCCTGGACACCCAGGCCGTCAAGAACCGCAAGCAGGCTCGCAGCCGGTACGGCGCGAAGATGGAGAAGAAGTAATGCCTCGTAAGGGCCCCGCTCCCAAGCGCCCCGTCGTCGCAGACCCCGTCTACGGCGCCCCCATCGTCAGCCAGCTCGTCAACAAGATCCTCCTGGACGGCAAGAAGGGCCTCGCCGAGCGCATCGTCTACGGTGCCCTCGAGGGCGTCGCCGGCAAGAACGGCCAGGACGCGGTCGTCACCCTCAAGAAGGCGCTCGACAACGTCCGCCCGACCCTCGAGGTCCGCAGCCGCCGCGTCGGCGGCTCGACCTACCAGGTCCCGGTCGAGGTCAAGCCCCACCGCGCCAACACCCTCGCGCTCCGCTGGCTCACCAGCTACGCGAAGGCCCGTCGCGAGAAGACGATGACCGAGCGTCTCATGAACGAGATCCTCGACGCGTCGAACGGTCTGGGCGCCGCTGTCAAGCGTCGCGAGGACACCCACAAGATGGCCGAGTCGAACAAGGCCTTCGCGCACTACCGCTGGTAGCGCACCCCGCGGCCGCCTCCGGGCGACCGCGACCACCGGGCCCGCGGCGTCACCGCTGCGGGCCCGGTCCCGGCGGCGGATCGCCCGATCCCCGCGACCGGGCGACCGCCACCACCAGAATCCCAGCCATTCGGCCATGAACCCGGTGCGCTGGCTCCATCACCTATCGGAGGAACTCCGTGGCACAAGATGTGCTCACCGACCTGAACAAGGTCCGCAACATCGGCATCATGGCCCACATCGATGCCGGCAAGACCACCACCACCGAGCGCATCCTGTTCTACACGGGTATCACGCACAAGATCGGCGAGGTCCACGACGGCGCCGCGACGATGGACTGGATGGCGCAGGAGCAGGAGCGCGGCATCACGATCACGTCTGCCGCGACGACCTGCTTCTGGAACAAGAACCAGATCAACATCATCGACACCCCCGGTCACGTCGACTTCACGGTCGAGGTCGAGCGCTCGCTCCGCGTCCTCGACGGCGCCGTCGCCGTCTTCGACGGCAAGGAGGGCGTCGAGCCCCAGTCCGAGACCGTCTGGCGTCAGGCCGACAAGTACGACGTCCCGCGCATCTGCTTCGTCAACAAGATGGACAAGCTCGGCGCCGACTTCTACTACACGGTCGACACGATCATCAAGCGCCTCGGCGCGAAGCCGCTGGTCATCCAGCTGCCCATCGGCGCGGAGTCCTCCTTCGAGGGCGTCGTCGACCTGGTCGAGATGCGCGCGCTCACGTGGCGCGGCGACTCGAAGGGCGACGTCGCGCTCGGCGCGAAGTACGAGATCGAGGAGATCCCGGCCGACCTCGCCGACAAGGCGGCGGAGTACCGCGAGAAGCTCCTCGAGACCGTCGCGGAGACCTCCGACGAGCTGCTCGAGAAGTACTTCGGCGGCGAGGAGCTCACCGTCGCGGAGATCAAGGCCGCCATCCGCAAGATGACCGTCAACTCCGAGATCTACCCGGTGCTCTGCGGCTCGGCGTTCAAGAACCGCGGCGTCCAGCCGATGCTCGACGCTGTCGTGGACTACCTCCCCTCCCCGCTCGACGTCCCCGCCATCGAGGCCCACGACGTCCGCGACGAGGAGAAGGTCATCATGCGCCACGCGGACTCGACCGAGCCCTTCTCGGCGCTCGCGTTCAAGGTCGCCGTGCACCCGTTCTTCGGCCGCCTGACCTACGTCCGCGTCTACTCGGGCAAGCTCGACTCCGGCGCCCAGGTCATCAACTCGACCAAGGGCAAGAAGGAGCGCATCGGCAAGATCTTCCAGATGCACTCCAACAAGGAGAACCCGGTCGACTCGGTCACCGCCGGCCACATCTACGCCGTCATCGGCCTCAAGGACACCACCACCGGTGACACCCTGAGCGACCCGGCCGCGCAGGTCGTGCTCGAGTCGATGACCTTCCCGGAGCCCGTCATCGAGGTCGCCATCGAGCCCAAGACGAAGGCGGACCAGGAGAAGCTCGGCACCGCGATCCAGAAGCTCGCGGAGGAGGACCCCACCTTCCGCACCGAGCAGAACCAGGAGACCGGTCAGACGGTCATCAAGGGAATGGGCGAGCTGCACCTCGACATCCTGGTCGACCGCATGAAGCGCGAGTTCAACGTCGAGGCCAACGTGGGCAAGCCCCAGGTCGCGTACCGCGAGACGATCCGCCGCACGGTCGAGAAGTACGACTACACCCACAAGAAGCAGACGGGTGGCTCCGGCCAGTTCGCGAAGGTCCAGATCACCATCGAGCCGATGGAGGTCGAGGCCGACAAGACCTACGAGTTCGTCAACGGCGTCACCGGTGGCCGCGTCCCGCGCGAGTACATCCCCTCCGTCGACGCGGGCATCCGCGACGCCATGCAGGTCGGCGTGCTCGCCGGCTACCCCATGGTCGGCGTGAAGGCGACCCTGGTCGACGGAGCGGCGCACGACGTCGACTCCTCCGAGATGGCGTTCAAGATCGCCGGCTCGATCGCGTTCAAGGAGGCCTCGCGCAAGGCGCAGCCGGTCCTCCTCGAGCCGCTCATGGCCGTCGAGGTCCGTACTCCCGAGGAGTACATGGGCGACGTCATCGGCGACATCAACTCGCGTCGCGGGATGATCCAGTCGATGGAGGACGCCACCGGCATCAAGGTCATCCGGGCCAACGTCCCGCTGTCCGAGATGTTCGGCTACATCGGAGACCTGCGCTCGAAGACCTCGGGCCGCGCCGTCTACTCGATGACGTTCGAGACCTACGCCGAGGTCCCCAAGGCCGTGGCCGAGGAGATCGTCCAGAAGAACAAGGGCGAGTAGTTCCGCCCCTGGGCCGTCGCCGTTCCCCGGAACGGCGGCGGCCTGGTAGTGTCGTGCGGGTTTGCTGCCGAGTGCAGCGCGCCCCCTGTCGCAGCGGGACGGCCGCACGACCACTGCCGGTAACATACGTACACAAAACCCCCGCAAGTCCTCCTGTCCTCGTGCCGCCCCGTGCGGCCGCCCGGATGCGGATGCTTGCACCTAAGTCCTGAGGAGGACCCACAGTGGCTAAGGCCAAGTTCGAGCGGACCAAGCCGCACGTCAACATCGGAACCATCGGTCACGTCGACCACGGAAAGACCACGCTCACCGCGGCGATCTCGAAGGTTCTGGCGGACAAGTTCCCGTCCGCGACCAATGTCCAGCGTGACTTCGCGTCGATCGACTCCGCTCCCGAGGAGCGCCAGCGCGGCATCACGATCAACATCTCGCACGTCGAGTACGAGACGCCGAAGCGCCACTACGCGCACGTCGACGCCCCGGGTCACGCCGACTACATCAAGAACATGATCACCGGCGCGGCCCAGATGGACGGCGCGATCCTCGTGGTCGCCGCCACCGACGGCCCGATGGCTCAGACCCGTGAGCACGTCCTCCTCGCCAAGCAGGTCGGCGTCCCCTACCTCCTCGTCGCGCTGAACAAGGCTGACATGGTGGACGACGAGGAGATCCTGGAGCTCGTCGAGCTCGAGGTCCGCGAGCTCCTCTCGTCGCAGGGCTTCCCCGGCGACGACGCCCCCGTCGTGCGCGTCTCCGGCCTCAAGGCCCTCGAGGGCGACGACACCTGGACCCAGTCGATCCTCGACCTGATGGACGCGGTCGACGAGTCCATCCCGGACCCGGTGCGCGACAAGGACAAGCCGTTCCTCATGCCGATCGAGGACGTCTTCACGATCACCGGTCGTGGAACCGTCGTCACCGGCCGTGCGGAGCGTGGAACCCTCGCTCTGAACTCCGAGGTCGAGATCGTCGGCATTCGCCCGACGCAGAAGACCACGGTCACCGGAATCGAGATGTTCCACAAGCAGCTCGACGAGGCCTGGGCCGGCGAGAACTGCGGTCTGCTCCTCCGCGGCACCAAGCGCGAGGACGTCGAGCGCGGCCAGGTCGTCGTCAAGCCGGGTTCGGTCACGCCGCACACGGACTTCGAGGGCACCGCGTACATCCTGTCCAAGGATGAGGGTGGGCGTCACAACCCGTTCTACGCGAACTACCGTCCGCAGTTCTACTTCCGCACCACCGACGTCACCGGCGTCATCACGCTGCCCGAGGGCACCGAGATGGTCATGCCCGGCGACACCACCGACATGACGGTCGCGCTGATCCAGCCGATCGCCATGGAGGAGGGCCTCGGCTTCGCCATCCGTGAGGGTGGACGCACCGTGGGTGCCGGTACGGTCACCAAGATCATCAAGTAGGTCCGTCCTACTGATCTCTCGAGAGGGGTCGTCCGCTTCGGCGGGCGGCCCCTCTCGTCGTTCCCGGGGACGCCCGGCTAGCGTGGCGGCATGCCCTTCGTGAAGAGCGACCCCCGTGCCCTCCCGCAGTTCTTCGAGTGGGAGGCGGCCGGCCTGGACTGGCTGCGCGAGGCGGACGGCGGTGCGCGCTGTGTCGGGGTGGAGAGGGTGTCGCCCGGGCGCATCGAGCTGGAGGAGATCCGCTCCGCGCGACCCTCCGCCGAGTCGGCTCGGGCCTTCGGCGCCGCGCTCGCCCGGACGCACGACGCCGGAGCCGCGGCGTTCGGAGCGCCGCCCCCGGGATGGACCGGCCCCGCGTACATCGGCCGCCGCGGGATGCCGTGCCGCCCGGACGACTCGTGGGGGCGCTTCTACGCGGAGCAGCGGGTGCGGCCGTTCCTCGGCCCTGCCGTGGAGGCGGGCAACCTCACGGCAGCCGAGTCGCGGCTCGTCGAGCAGGCTCTGGACCGGGTGGCGGCCGGAGCCTTCGACGATGGTGCGGGGCCCGCCAGGATCCACGGGGACCTCTGGACCGGCAACGTGCTCTGGTCGGCGGACGGCGCCGTCCTTATCGACCCCGCCGCTCACGGGGGCCACCGCGAGACCGATCTCGCGATGCTGGCACTCTTCGGCGCTCCGCACCTCGACGCCGTCCTCGAGGGCTACCGCGAGCAGCATCCGCTGGAAGCCGGCTACGAGGAGCGGGTGCCGCTCCACCAGCTGCACCCGCTCGCCGTCCACGCCGCCGGTCACGGTCCGTCCTACGGCCGCGCCCTGGCCGACGCGGCGGAGCGGGTAATCGCACTGGCCGGCTGACCGGCGCGCCCGCACCGTTCCCCCAGCCGGGAGCGCCACACTGAGGCACGCGCCGCCCTGTGCGCGTTTACAAGGAGGCATCATCGTGGATCTCGGGAAACTCGGACGCCAGGCCGGCGAACTGCTCAACAGCCGGAAGGCCCAGGACGCGTTGCGGAGCGAGAAGGCCGAGCAGGTCTCCGACCAGACCCTCGAGAAGGCGGGCGAGATCGCCAGCCGCCTCACCAACGGCAAGTACGACGACCGCATCGAGGACCTGAAGCGCCAGGCCGACAAGCGGATCGGCAACGAGTAGCGGCTGCCGTCCGACTGCTCCTCCCCGCCGTCAAGCGGGTGCGGGCCTCGGATCCGCCGTCCTATCGTCGGATCGATGGCTGACACTCGCGCGCAACGACTCCGCAGGACCGATTCGAGCGGGCGCGGCTACACCCGGGTGCGCGCGGGCTCCGGCTTCAGCTACCGCGACCCGAAGGGCGCGACCGTCGCCGACAAGGAGCTGCGCGCGCGCTTCGACCGTCTCGGCATCCCGCCGGCCTGGACGGACGTCTGGATCGCCCCGTACCCCAACGGGCACATCCAGGCCACCGGCGTCGACTCGGCCGGCCGCCGCCAGTACATCTACCATCCGACCTGGCGCGAGCAGAAGGACCGGATCAAGTTCGACCGGGCGCTGCGGCTCGCGGAGGCCCTGCCCGGGGCGCGCCGGGCCGTGACCATCGCCCTCCGCTCGGACGGACCCAGCCGCGAGCGCGCGCTGGCCACCGCCTTCCGGATGCTCGACACCGGATCGCTCCGCGTCGGCAGCGAGAGGTACGCGAAGGAGCACGGCAGCATCGGCCTCTCGACGCTCCTGTGCGCGCACGCCACGACCCACGGGGACCGGGTCGCCCTCGCCTTCCCCGGGAAGAGCCATCAGGCGTGGACGAGCGAGATCCTCGACCACGACCTCTCGCGCGTCGTCCGTGCTCTCAAGCGTCGTGGGCCGAACGCCCGCCTACTCGCCTGGAAGGACGGGCGGGAGTGGCGGCCGGTCTCGGCGCCCGAGATCAACGACTACGTGCGCGAGCGCGCCGGCGACGACTTCACGGCGAAGGACTTCCGCACTCTGCACGGCACGGTCGAGGCCGCGCTGAGCCTGGCGAAGTCGGGACCGCAGGCCACGCAGCGCGCTCGGAACTCCGCGATCGCCCAGGCGATGCGCGACGCCTCGGACGTGCTCGGGAACACGCCGACGGTCGCCCGCGCCAGCTACGTCGACCCGCGGCTGCTGGACCACTTCCGCGCCGGCGAGACCATCGACGCGTCCCGCCCCGCGTCGGCCGAGACCGCCGTCCGGGCCCTGCTCTTCGAGTAGCGGGGGAGGCCCTTCGACCCGCGCTGCTGCTCGGAGCGACCGGCTCCCACGGTCCGTCGAGACGTGCTCGCGAAGGAGCCCTCCGGCGCGACACGCCCGGGTTGCAGGGGTGGGGCATCTGTGGGAGACTCTTCTAGTTCAAAATTTCCTCTCGGGTGGCGTGCTGCTCGCAGGGGGACACTGCCAGGCAGTGCCGAGACGGCATCGCGGAGGCTCGACCCGAGAGGGCGGCCACGCGGGTGCGACGTCGAGGCGGCGGGTAGCAGAACGACAACAACCGACATCTCAACGGTCTCTCCGTGCGTCGTGCGTTCTGCACGCCGATCGGAGCACCCCGAGGGTGCGGTGCTTTTGACAGAAGAACACTGGTTGCACTTTTCCGGGTCACCGGAGTTCCTTCGCGAGCGCGTCCAATGCGAGACGAGTCCGGCTCCGGCCGGGGGAGTCGCGTACGACGCAATAACAAGAGAGTGAGAGATCACACATGGCGGGACAGAAGATCCGCATCCGACTGAAGTCGTACGACCACGAGGTCATCGACACGTCGGCGCGCAAGATCGTCGACACGGTCACCCGTGCCGGTGCAACGGTGGTCGGCCCCGTGCCGCTGCCGACCGAGAAGAACGTGGTCTGCGTGATCCGTTCTCCCCACAAGTACAAGGACAGCCGCGAGCACTTCGAGATGCGCACCCACAAGCGCCTCATCGACATCATCGACCCGACGCCCAAGGCCGTCGACTCGCTCATGCGCCTCGACCTGCCGGCCGACGTCAACATCGAGATCAAGCTCTAAGGAGGAGTGCCACCATGTCTGTCACTGTTTCCCCCACGCTGAAGACCAGCAAGGGCCTCCTCGGCACCAAGCTCGGAATGACCCAGGTCTGGGACGAGAACAACAAGCTCGTGCCGGTCACCGTCATCGAGATCAGCCCCAACGTCGTGACCCAGGTCCGCACGGAGGAGAAGGACGGCTACACCGCCGTCCAGCTCGCCGCCGGTGCGATCGACCCGCGCAAGGTGAACAAGCCCGCCGCCGGTCACTTCGACGCCGCGGGCGTCACCCCCCGCCGCCACCTCACCGAGGTCCGCACCTCCGACGCCGCCGACTACTCGGCCGGCCAGGAGCTGACCGTGGACGCCGTCTTCGAGGCCGGCACCAAGGTCGACGTCGTCGGCACCAGCAAGGGCAAGGGCTTCGCCGGTGTCATGAAGCGTCACAACTTCAAGGGCGTCTCGGCTTCGCACGGTTCGCACCGCAACCACCGCAAGCCCGGCTCCATCGGCGCCTCCTCGACCCCCAGCCGTGTCTTCAAGGGCATGCGCATGGCCGGTCGCATGGGTGGCGAGCGCGTCACCGTGCTCAACCTCAAGGTGCACTCCGTGGACGCCGAGAAGGGCCTGCTGCTCGTCAAGGGCGCCGTCCCCGGTGCCCGCGGTCGCCTCGTGTTCGTTCGCAACGCCGTGAAGGGAGCGTAGTTCCATGGCTACCTCTGTCGACATCATCGACGTCAAGGGCCAGAAGGCGGGCTCGGTCGAGCTCCCCGCCGCGCTCTTCGACGTCCAGACCAACATCCCCCTCATCCACCAGGTCGTCGTGGCCCAGCTCGCCGCGGCGCGCCAGGGAACCCACAAGACGAAGAACCGCGGTGAGGTCTCCGGAGCCGGTCGCAAGCCGTTCAAGCAGAAGGGAACCGGTCGCGCTCGTCAGGGCTCGATCCGCGCCCCGCACATGACCGGTGGTGGCGTGGTCCACGGACCGACCCCCCGCAGCTACGCGCAGCGCACCCCCAAGAAGATGATCGCCGCGGCTCTGCTCGGTGCTCTCTCGGACCGCGCCCGCGGTGCCCGCATCCACGTGGTCGAGTCCCTCGCCCTCGGCGACACCCCCCGGACCAAGGACGTCCTCGTCCTGCTCGACGCCCTCTCGGTGTCGCGCAACGTCCTCGTGGTGCTCGAGCGCGACGACTACATCGCCGAGCTCTCGCTCCGCAACGTGCCGTTCGTGCACATCCTGCCGGCCGACCAGCTCAACGCGTACGACGTGCTCGTCTCCGACGACATCGTGTTCTCGAAGGGCGCGCTCGACGCGTTCATCGCGGCCAAGTCGGGCGTCGAGTCCAACAAGGAAGAGGTGAACGCATGAGCCAGTCCGCCGCGTTCAACAAGGACCCCCGCGACGTCATCATCTCCCCGGTGGTCTCGGAGAAGTCCTACGGCCTGATCGACGAGGGCAAGTACACCTTCGTGGTCGACCCGCGTTCGAACAAGACCGAGATCAAGCTCGCCATCGAGAAGATCTTCGGCGTCGAGGTCGCGTCGATCAACACGCTGAACCGCCAGGGCAAGACCCGCCGCACGAAGTTCGGCACCGGCAAGCGCAAGGACACCAAGCGCGCGATCGTCACGCTGAAGTCCGGCTCCATCGACATCTTCACGAGCGTCGGCTGAGCCGAAGAAGCGTAGAGGAAACAGACAATGGCTATTCGTAAGTACAAGCCCACGACCCCCGGTCGCCGCGGCTCCAGCGTTGCCGACTTCGCCGAGATCACCCGCTCGACGCCCGAGAAGTCGCTCCTGCGCCCGCTGTCCAAGACCGGTGGCCGCAACAACTCCGGCCGCATCACGACGCGTCACATCGGTGGTGGCCACAAGCGCCAGTACCGTCTGATCGACTTCCGTCGCAACGACAAGGACGGCGTCAACGCCAAGGTCGCTCACATCGAGTACGACCCCAACCGCACGGCGCGCATCGCGCTGCTCCACTTCGTGGACGGCACCAAGCGCTACATCCTGGCCCCGAACAAGCTCTCGCAGGGCGACGTCGTGGAGTCGGGCGCCGGCGCCGACATCAAGCCCGGCAACAACCTGCCGCTGCGCAACATCCCGACCGGTACGGTCATCCACGCCATCGAGATCAAGCCGGGAGGCGGCGCCAAGCTCGCCCGCTCGGCCGGCACCTCGGTCCGCCTCGTCGCCAAGGACGGCCCCTACGCGCAGCTCCGCCTGCCGTCGGGCGAGATCCGCAACGTCGATGCGCGCTGCCGCGCCACGATCGGCGAGGTCGGCAACGCCGAGCAGTCGAACATCAACTGGGGCAAGGCCGGCCGCATGCGCTGGAAGGGCGTCCGCCCGACCGTCCGCGGTGTCGCGATGAACCCGGTCGACCACCCGCACGGTGGTGGAGAGGGCAAGACCTCCGGTGGACGCCACCCGGTCAGCCCGTGGGGTCAGTCCGAGGGACGCACCCGTCGCCCCAACAAGGAGAGCGACAAGCTCATCGTTCGCCGCCGCACCGCCGGTAAGAAGCGCAAGTAGGAGTTGTAGAAGATGCCTCGCAGTCTCAAGAAGGGCCCCTTCGTTGACGACCACCTGCTCCGCAAGGTGTTCACGGCCAACGAAGCCGGTAACAAGAACGTCATCAAGACCTGGTCGCGCCGTTCGATGATCATCCCGGCGATGCTGGGTCACACCATCGCGGTCCACGACGGTCGCAAGCACATCCCCGTGTTCGTGACCGAGACCATGGTCGGCCACAAGCTCGGCGAGTTCGCCCCCACTCGGACCTTCCGCGGTCACGAGAAGGACGACAAGAAGGGCCGTCGCCGCTGACGCGGCGACGAGAAGGAGGAGAGAAATGGTGGAGTCGATCGCACGCGTGCGACACATCCGCGTCACCCCCCAGAAGGCTCGCCGTGTCGTGAACCTGATCCGCGGGAAGCAGGCTCAGGAGGCACTGGCCATCCTGAAGTTCGCGCCGCAGGGTGCGTCCGAGCCCGTCTACAAGCTCGTCGCCTCGGCGATGGCCAACGCTCGCGTCAAGGCCGATGCCTCGAACGAGTACCTCGACGACCAGGACCTGATCGTGTCCCGCGCCTTCGTCGATGAGGGAACCACCCTCAAGCGATTCCAGCCCCGTGCTCAGGGTCGTGCCTTCCGCATCAACAAGCGCACCAGCCACATCACCGTCGTGCTGGCCACTCCTGAGGAGGGGACCAAGTAATGGGTCAGAAAGTAAACCCCTACGGTTTCCGTCTGGGAATCACCACCGACCACGTGTCGCGCTGGTTCTCCGACAGCACCAAGAAGGGCCAGCGGTACAGCGACTACCTCGCCGAGGACGTCAAGATCCGCCGACTCCTCGCCACGCAGCTCGACCGTGCGGGCGTCGCCCGCATCGAGATCGAGCGCACCCGTGACCGCGTCCGCGTCGACATCCACACTGCCCGCCCGGGCATCGTGATCGGCCGCCGCGGCGCCGAGGCCGAGCGCATCCGCGCCGACCTCGAGAAGCTCACGGGCAAGCAGATCCAGCTCAACATCCTCGAGGTCAAGAACCCCGAGGCCGAGGCTCAGCTGGTCGCCCAGGGCATCGCCGAGCAGCTCTCCGCCCGCGTGGCCTTCCGCCGCGCGATGCGCAAGGGCCTGCAGGGTGCTCAGCGCGCCGGCGCCAAGGGCGTCCGCATCCAGGTCTCCGGCCGCCTCGGCGGCGCCGAGATGAGCCGCTCGGAGTTCTACCGCGAGGGACGCGTGCCGCTGCACACCCTCCGCGCGAACATCGACTACGGCTTCTACGAGGCGAAGACCACCTTCGGCCGCATCGGCGTGAAGGTCTGGATCTACAAGGGCGACATCACCAACAAGGAGCTCGCCCGCGAGCAGGCGAACAGCAAGTCGTCGCGCCCCGAGCGCAGCGACCGTCCGCGCCGTGCACCCCGCCAGCAGAGCGAGGCGCCCGTCGCAGCAGGAGTTGAGGCATAACCATGTTGATTCCGCGTCGAGTCAAGCACCGCAAGCAGCACCACCCGGGCCGGTCCGGCCAGGCCACCGGTGGCACCAAGGTGTCGTTCGGTGAGTTCGGCATCCAGGCCCTCACCCCCGCCTACGTGACCAACCGTCAGATCGAGTCCGCTCGTATCGCAATGACGCGTCACATCAAGCGCGGCGGAAAGGTGTGGATCAACATCTACCCCGACCGTCCGCTCACCAAGAAGCCCGCCGAGACCCGCATGGGTTCCGGTAAGGGTTCGCCGGAGTGGTGGGTCGCGAACGTCAAGCCGGGTCGCGTCCTCTTCGAGGTCGCCGGCGTCGACGAGCAGCTCGCTCGTGAGGCCATGACCCGTGCCATCCACAAGCTGCCCCTCAAGGCACGCATCATCAAGCGCGAGGAGGGAGACGCGTAATGGCGATCGGATCCAAGGAGCTCGCCCCCGCCGAGCTCGACACCTACGAGGACGAGCGTCTCGTCACCGAGCTGAAGAAGGCCAAGGAGGAGCTGTTCAACCTCCGCTTCCAGTCGGCCACCGGTCAGCTGGACACCAACGGCCGCCTGCGTGCCGTCAAGCGCGACATCGCCCGCATCTACACGGTCATCCGTGAGCGCGAGCTGGGCATCCGCGCCACCCCCGCACCCGTCGAGGCCCCGGCCAAGGCGGAGAAGAAGCCCAAGACCAAGAAGGCCGCCAAGGCCGAGGTCGAGGCGACCGAGTCGAACGAGGAGGCCAAGTAATGGCAACCGTCAATGACAGCGCCGGCCACGAGTCGGCCGCCCACGACGTGAAGGAGGCGGGCGCTCGCGGATACCGCAAGACCCGTCGCGGCTACGTCACCAGCGACAAGATGGACAAGACCATCGTCGTCGAGGTCGAGGACCGGGTGAAGCACCCGCTGTACGGCAAGGTCATCCGCCGTACGTCCAAGGTCAAGGTCCACGACGAGCTGAACTCCGCCGGCATCGGCGACTCCGTCGTCATCAGCGAGACCCGTCCCCTCAGCGCCACCAAGCGCTGGCGCCTGGTCGAGATCCTCGAGAAGGCCAAGTAGGCCGCGGCCTACTTGAGTTAGCAGGAGAGACACATGCTTCAGCAAGAATCCCGAGTCAAGGTCGCCGACAACACCGGCGCCAAGATGCTCCTCACCATCCGCGTCCTCGGAGGCTCCGGCCGCCGCTACGCGGGCCTCGGTGACATCATCGTCGCCACCGTCAAGGACGCGATCCCCGGTGGCAACGTGAAGAAGGGCGACGTGGTCAAGGCCGTCATCGTCCGCACCATCAAGCAGACCCGTCGCGCCGACGGCTCGTACATCAAGTTCGACGAGAACGCCGCCGTCATCCTCAAGAACGACGGGGACCCCCGTGGCACCCGCATCTTCGGACCGGTCGGTCGCGAGCTCCGCGACAAGAAGTTCATGAAGATCGTCTCGCTGGCACCGGAGGTTATCTAGTCATGGCCAAGATCAAGAAGGGTGACCTCGTCCAGGTCATCTCGGGCGCTACCCAGGCCCGCGGTGGAGACCGCGGCAAGCAGGGCAAGGTCCTCGAGGTGCTGGTCGAGCGCAACCGCGTCGTCGTCGAGGGCGTGAACTTCGTCAAGAAGCACGTCCGCGTCGGCCAGACGCAGCGCGGCTCGAAGGAGGGCGGCATCGAGACCGTCGAGGCCTCGATTCACATCTCCAACGTCGCGCTCGTCGACCCGAAGACCAAGAAGCCGACCCGGGTCGGCCACCGCAACGTGGCCGTCACCAAGGACGGCGTGACCAAGACCGTTCGCGTGCGCTACGCGAAGGCGTCGGGTGAGGAACTGTAATGACTGACACCACCGCAGTGGCTGCGAAGGTTCAGCCGCGGCTCAAGGCCAAGTACCAGGCCGACATCATCCCCGCTCTCAAGGAGCAGTTCGGCTTCGGCAACGTCCACCAGGTCCCCGGCCTGGTCAAGGTCGTCGTCAACACCGGTGTCGGTGAGGCCGCCCGCGACGGCAAGATCATCGACGGCGCGGTCAAGGACCTCACCGCCATCACCGGTCAGAAGCCGCAGGTCACCAAGGCCCGCAAGTCCATCGCGCAGTTCAAGCTGCGCGAGGGTCAGGCCATCGGCGCTCACGTCACCCTCCGGGGCGACCGCGCCTGGGAGTTCCTGGACCGCCTGCTCTCGGTGGCGCTGCCCCGCATCCGCGACTTCCGCGGTCTGTCGGACCGCCAGTTCGACGGCAACGGCAACTACACCTTCGGCATCACGGAGCAGTCGATCTTCCACGAGATCGACCAGGACCGCATCGACCGCGTCCGCGGCTTCGACGTGACCGTCGTGACCACCGCCAAGACCGACGACGAGGGTCGCGCGCTGCTCAAGCAGCTCGGCTTCCCGTTCAAGTCGTCGGACAACGCGTAAGCAGCAAGCCTCGAGGCCGGGGGACGGTGAGAACCGCCCTCCGGCCTCGTCGTGCGTCCGCCGCCGGACCGGTCCGTCCGGAGCCGGCGGCGGGCGCCACGCGGGATCCCGGATCCCGTGCACGATCGGCCCTCGACCGCAGGACCTCGGCCATGTAGCATGGCTCGTTGGCCTGCGTTCGCGCGGCCGCATGGGCGTCGACGTCGTCGGCGCCGTCCCACACCACAGGTCGTCACTCTTGTAAAGGGTGCCGAAACCAGGCGAGAAAGGCACCATCAGCCATGACCATGACTGATCCGGTCGCAGATCTGCTGACCAGAATCCGTAATGCGAACTCCGCGCACCACGACTCCATCACCCTCCCGGGCTCGAAGCTCAAGGCGAACATCGCCGAGATCCTCAAGACCGAGGGCTACATCGCCGACTGGAAGGTCGAGGAGGCGCGCGTCGGCACGACGCTCTCCATCTCCCTCAAGTACGGCCCGAACCGCGAGCGCTCGATCGCCGGCATCAAGCGGGTCTCGAAGCCCGGACTCCGCGTGTACGCGAAGTCGGCCGAGATCCCCACCGTGCTCGGCGGACTCGGCGTCGCCATCCTGTCCACCTCGAGCGGTCTCCTGACCGACCGCCAGGCCGAGAAGAAGGGCGTGGGTGGGGAAGTCCTCGCCTACGTGTGGTAACCCCTCATGTCGCGTATTGGAAGACTCCCCATCGAGATCCCGGCGGGCGTCGACGTCTCCGTCGCCGGATCCGCTGTGACCGTCAAGGGCCCCAAGGGCGAGCTGACCGTCTCGGTCGCCAGCCCCATCCAGGTGTCCGTCGAGAACGGCCAGGTGCTGGTCTCGCGTCCCGATGACGAGCGCGAGTCGCGCTCGCTCCACGGCCTCACCCGCACGCTCATCGCGAACGACATCATCGGTGTCACGCAGGGCTACTCCAAGGGCCTCGAGGTCGTCGGAACCGGTTACCGCGTGCTGGCGAAGGGCTCGGACATCGAGTTCGCGCTCGGCTTCTCGCACCCGGTCGTCGTCACCCCGCCCGCGGGCATCTCGTTCACGGTCGAGGGCAACAACAAGCTCACCGTGCACGGCATCTCGAAGCAGGCCGTCGGTGAGGTGGCCGCCAACATTCGTAAGATCCGCAAGCCCGAGCCCTACAAGGGCAAGGGCGTGCGCTACGCCGGCGAGGTCGTTCGCCGCAAGGCCGGAAAGAGCGGTAAGTGATCATGGGACTCGGAACCAGAGGAAAGAGCAAGTCCGCTGCGCGCGGTCGTCGTCACGACCGTCTGCGCAAGAAGGTCATCGGATCCGCCGAGCGCCCCCGCCTCGTCGTCAACCGCTCGGCCCGCCACGTCTTCGTGCAGGTCGTCGACGACGCTCAGGGCCGCACCCTCGCGTCGGCGTCGACCCTCGAGGCCGACCTGCGCGTGTTCGACGGCGACAAGACCGCCAAGGCCCGCAAGGTCGGCGAGCTCGTCGCCGAGCGCGCCAAGAACGCCGGTGTCGAGGCGGTCGTCTTCGACCGCGGAGGCAACAAGTACGCCGGTCGCGTCGCCGCGATCGCCGATGGAGCACGAGAGGCAGGGCTCAACCTGTGAGCGCCGCAGAGAACAAGGAACCCGAGGTCGCCGCTGTGTCGGAGGCCCCCGTCGAGACCGCTGCGTCCACGCAGCCGCAGCAGGAGGCTCGTGAGCCCCGCCGCGGCGGCCGCGACCGCAACCAGGGTGGCCGCGACCGCGGTGGCCGTGACGCCGAGAAGAGCCAGTTCCTCGAGCGCGTCGTGACCATCAACCGCGTGTCGAAGGTCGTCAAGGGCGGCCGTCGCTTCAGCTTCACCGCGCTCGTGGTCGTCGGAGACGGCAACGGACTGGTGGGCGTCGGCTACGGCAAGGCCCGCGAGGTCCCGACCGCCATCTCCAAGGGCGTCGAGGAGGCGAAGAAGAACTTCTTCCGCGTCCCCCGCGTCGCCTCGACCATCCCGCACCCCGTCCAGGGTGAGGCCGCCGCCGGTGTGGTGCTCCTGCGCCCCGCCGCCGCGGGTACCGGTGTCATCGCCGGCGGTCCCGTCCGCGCCGTCCTCGAGTGCGCCGGCATCCACGACGTCCTGAGCAAGTCGCTCGGCTCGTCGAACACCATCAACATCGTCCACGCGACCGTCGAGGCTCTGAAGCAGCTCGAGGAGCCGCGCGCCGTCGCCGCTCGTCGTGGTCTCGACTTCGACCAGGTCGCGCCGGCACGTCTCGTCCGTGCCGAGGCCGACGCCCTCGCCGCCGCGTCCAACGCGAAGGCAGGTGCCTGATGGCCCAGCTCAAGGTGACCCAGATCAAGTCGAAGGTCAGCGAGAAGCAGTACCAGCGCGACACGCTGCGCTCGCTCGGCCTCAGGAAGATCGGTCAGAGCGTCGTCCGCGAGGACAACGCCCAGAACCGCGGATACGTGAAGACCGTCGCCCACCTGGTGAAGGTCGAGGAGATTGACTAATGGCTGAGACGAAGAAGGCCGCCGCCGCGGAGTCCACGACTCCCGCGCAGGCGACCACCACGAAGGGCGCGGCGGCGCCGGCGACCAAGGAGCACGTGCTCAAGGTCCACCACCTCCGCCCCGCTGCCGGAGCCAAGAAGGCCAAGACCCGCGTGGGTCGCGGTGAGGGCTCCAAGGGAAAGACCGCCGGTCGCGGCACCAAGGGCACCAAGGCCCGCTACCAGGTGCGCGTCGGCTTCGAGGGTGGGCAGATGCCGCTGCACATGCGCACCCCGAAGCTCCGCGGCTTCAAGAACCCGTTCCGGGTCGAGTACCAGGTCGTGAACCTGTCCGCTCTCGCGGAGCTCTACCCCCAGGGCGGCGACGTCACCATCGGCGACCTGGTCGCCAAGGGTGCTGTCCGCAAGAACGAGAAGGTCAAAGTCCTCGGGGACGGCGACATTGCGGTTAAGCTGAACGTCGCGGTCGACAAGGTCTCCAGCTCTGCCGAGCAGAAGATCGTCGCTGCGGGCGGATCCATCAAGTAGCACCAGCAGCTTGTCGGTCGAGCTTGCCACGCCGACTCCCTCCGGGAGTGCGTGGCAAGCTCGACCTGTATCCCGCACCACAGAATTGAGCAGGAGACCTTAGGTAGTGTTTGGCGCCGTTGCGCGGATCTTCCGCACCCCCGACCTCCGCCGCAAGATCGGCTTCACCCTCGCGATCGTGGCGATCTTCCGGCTGGGATCCTTCATCCCTGCTCCGTTCGTCGACTTCAGCGCCGTGCAGGCCTGTCTCGCCGGCAACCAGGGCACCTCGGGTCTCTACGAGCTCGTGAACCTCTTCAGCGGTGGAGCACTGCTCCAGCTGTCGATCTTCGCGCTCGGGATCATGCCGTACATCACGGCGTCGATCATCGTGCAGCTGCTGCGCGTGGTCATCCCTCACTTCGAGACGCTGTACAAGGAGGGGCAGTCCGGTCAGGGCAAGCTCACCCAGTACACGCGGTACCTCACCATCGCGCTCGGCGTCCTCCAGTCGACGACGCTGATCACCGTCGCCCGCTCGGGCGCCCTCTTCGGCAACTCCGGCGTCCCGGAGTGCTCGGCGCTCATCATCACCGACGAGTGGTACTCCATCCTCCTCATGGTCATCACCATGACCGCGGGCACCGGGATCATCATGTGGATGGGCGAGCTCATCACCGAGCGCGGCATCGGCAACGGCATGTCGCTGCTGATCTTCACCTCGATCGCCGCCCAGTTCCCCACCTCCCTGTGGTCGATCGCGCAGTCGCGCGGCTTCGAGACCTTCCTCCTCGTCCTCGGCGTGGGCCTCGTGCTCGTGGTCGCCGTGGTCTTCGTGGAGCAGTCGCAGCGGCGGATCCCCGTGCAGTACGCCAAGCGGATGGTCGGCCGCCGCACCTACGGCGGCAACAACACCTACATCCCGATCAAGGTCAACATGGCCGGCGTCGTGCCCGTCATCTTCGCCTCGTCGCTGCTGTACCTGCCCGCGCTCATCGCGCAGTTCAACCAGCCCGCCGCGGGCCAGGAGGCCCCGGTCTGGGTCACCTGGATCACGAACTACCTCACCAAGGGCGATCACCCGCTCTACATGGCGCTGTACTTCCTCCTGATCGTGGGCTTCACCTACTTCTACGTCGCGATCACCTTCAACCCGGACGAGGTCGCCGACAACATGAAGCGCTACGGCGGCTTCATCCCCGGCATCCGCGCCGGCCGCCCGACCGCCGAGTACCTCAACTACGTGCTCACCCGGGTGACGCTGCCCGGATCGGTCTACCTCGGCCTCATCGCGCTCGTGCCCCTCGTGGCCCTCGCGCTGGTCGGTGCGAACCAGAACTTCCCCTTCGGCGGCACGTCAATCCTGATCATCGTCGGAGTCGGCCTGGAGACGGTGAAGCAGATCGACTCCCAGCTGCAGCAGCGCCACTACGAAGGACTCCTCCGATGACGTCGCACCCGATCGGCTTCCGTCTCCTGCTGATCGGCCCTCCCGGCGCAGGCAAGGGGACCCAGGCCGCTCGGCTGAGCGACATCCTCCGGGTGCCCGCCATCTCGACCGGGGACATCTTCCGCGCGAACGTCGCCAACGAGACCGAGCTCGGTCTCCAGGCGAAGGCCTACCTCGACAACGGGCGCTACGTGCCGGACGAGCTGACCAACGCGATCGTGCACGACCGCCTCCAGGAGGCGGACGCGTCGACCGGGTTCCTGCTCGACGGCTACCCGCGCACCACGGAGCAGGTCGACGAGCTCGACCGCATCCTCGCCGCGGACGACAACCGGCTCGACGCGGTCGTCCAGCTGACGGCCGATCCCGACGAGGTCGTCGGCCGCCTGCTCAAGCGCTCGCTCGAGCAGGGGCGCAGCGACGACACCGAGGACGTCATCCGGCGCCGACTCGCGCTCTACGAGGAGCAGACCGCTCCGCTCATCGACGTCTACGCGGCCCGCGGGCTCGTGGTCGTGGTCGACGGCCTCGGGCCGGTCGACGAGGTGACCGAGCGGATCGTCGTCGCCCTCGAGGGCCACCGCGTGGGCCGCCTCGACACCCCGGCCGCCTGAGCCGTGGCGTTCCGCTCCTCGCTCTACAAGACGCCCGCGCAGCTGCGGTCGATGCTCGCTCCGGGCCTCGCCACGGCCGCCTCGCTCGACGCGGTCCGCGCGGCGGTCCGCCCGGGCGTCACCACGCTCGAGCTCGACGCGATCGCCGAGGCGGCGATCGTCGCGCTCGGCGGCCACTCGAACTTCCAGCTCGTCCCGGGCTACCGGCACACGATCTGCGCCTCGGTCAACGACGAGGTGGTCCACGGCATCCCCGGCGGGCGCGTGCTCGAGCCGGGCGACCTGGTCTCCATCGACAGCGGCGCCGAGATCGACGGCTGGAACGGCGACTCCGCGATGACGGTGGTCCTGCCCGATCCCTCCCGCCCGGAGGAGGTCGCGGCACGCGCCGAGCTCTCGCGGGTGACCGAGGGATCCCTGTGGCGGGGGATCGCCGCCCTCGCCTCCGCCCGCCATCTCAACGAGGTCGGCGCGGCGATCGAGGAGTACATCGAGGACGAGGCCGAGCGCTCGGGCCGCGTCTACGGCATCCTCACCGACTACATCGGCCACGGCATCGGGCGCACCATGCACGAGGCTCCGCCGGTCTTCAACTACCGGGTGCGCCAGCGCGGCCCCGAGGTGAAGCCGGGACTCGTCGTCGCGATCGAGCCGATGGTCACCGCGGGCAGCGCCGAGACCTTCGTCCGCGAGGACGAGTGGACGGTCGCGACCGAGGACAGCAGCATGGCCGCCCACTGGGAGCACTCCGTCGCCGTGCACCATGACGGCATCTGGGTCACCACGCTCGCCGACGGCGGCGCGGCCGGCCTCGCCCCCTACGGGATCGTGCCGACGCCCTTCGCCTAGAGGCCCCAACGCGGAGCTCCTCCGATCCGATGCGGAGGAGGCTCCTCGTGGCCTCTCGCGCCCGGCGGGGGTCCGTCGGGCGCCCACGAAGCGCGGGAGCGGGAGGACGACAGCGCCCTCCGGCTCCACCCGGAGTGCGGGAGTCGGCTAGCTGTCGATCACCCGCACCAGCTCCTCGATGAAGCCGCCGAAGTCCGTGGAGCGCCGGATGAGTCGCTGCACCTCCGCCCGGTCGGCGAACACCTCGACGAACTGGTCGAACACCGACTGGAAGGTGCTGCGGCCGGCCGAGGCGAACGCGATCATAGCGATCACGTTCACCCGCTGCTCGCCCCACTCCATCGCGGTGTCGTTCACGACGATCGCGATGGAGGTGCGGCGGGCGCTCATCGCCATCGCGTGCGGGACCGCGAGGTTGTCGGTGAACGCCGTGGAGCTCATCCGCTCGCGCTCGATGGCGCCGTCGACGTAGTCCTCGTCGATGATGCCGCCGGCGATCATCCGCTCGCCCAGCATCCGGATCATCGCCGCCTCATCGCGCGTGTGCACGTTGCGGAAGAACAGCTCCTCGTCGAAGAACTGCAGCAGCTCGTCCTTGATCTGCGCGCGGCGGCGGTGCCGGCGGACGCGGGCGATGGCCCGGCGTACCGTCTCGACGTCGTGGTCGGTGAGGAACGGCTGCACGACCACGACGTCGTCGGACGCGGGGCGCTCGTCGATCGTGGTGATCACGAGGTCGGCGGTGAGCCGGTCCCAGTCGACGTCGCTCCGCGTGATCAGCGAGCGCACCTCCACCTCGGTGCCGAGCGAGCGCTCGACGCGCAGGCGCAGCATGTGAGCGAGGTCGTAGTAGTTGGGGCAGACGATCACGCAGGACAGACGCTCCTCCCGCCGGGACACCCGCTCGAGGAACGAGCCGACGTGGAGGGCGATGTAGGCGATCTCGTCCTCGTTGACCACGACGCCCCGCCGGCGCTGCAGCCCGCTCGCCAGGAACACGGCGATCTCGTAGGTCATCGGGTAGCTGGTCTTGATCGAGCGGGTGAGCGGGTTGCGAGAGTAGCCGCCCTCGGCGGCCCGGGCGATCAGGTTCCGCACGTGCAGGGCGAGGCGGACGATGAAGCCCTCGTCGTCGAGGTCGACCAGGTACTCGCGGTTGACGTCGGCGACGAGCTCGCGGACGACGGCGAGATCCTCCGGGTCGAGGTAGTTCTCGACCACGGCGGCGACCGGCTCGTTCTGCCCGGGCGTCGCCACCCGCGTCGTCATCAGGATCGCGAGCTGGGCGAGCTCGGCGTCGGTCAGGTGCGTCGCGAAGTGCCGTTCCACCAGCTCCGCCAGCAGGGCCGCGAGCTCGCCGTGGACCGCGGGGGAGGGGCGGGAGCCGGAGGGGTCCCCGATGCCCCGGGCGACGCGGTCGACGGCGATCGCGATGTGGAGGAGGACGCTGTTCACGCCGTAGTCGTTGATGTAGTAGCCGCGGGTCTCGAGCTCGGCCAGCAGCTCGGTCTTGAAGGCGCCGAGGCCGGGGGAGGCGAACTCGCGCTGGACGTCGTCGAGCGTGAAGACGCCCTGCGCGCTCTCGTCGCGGAACATCCGCGAGATCAGGCGGCGGCGGGCCTCCTCGCTGCCCTCGAGGCGCACCGACGGGCCGCGCCGGACCAGCCCGAGGCCGGCCTCGTCGGCGAGGGCCTTCACCCGGCGCAGATCGGCGTCGACGGTCGACTCGCTCACCGACAGCGCGTCGGCGAGGGCGAAGACGTCCAGGCCCTCGTCGGAGTCGACCAGGCGGCGGACGATGCTGTACAGCCGGTCGCGCGGGGTGTCGGGCTCGACGTCGCGGCTGCGCTGCGCCTCCAGGTAGGCCGCGTACGCCTCGCGCGCGAGCCGGTAGCCGTTCGCGGAGGACTCGACCGGCTCCAGCGGGGCGGCCTGCGCCTTCACCGCGGTGACGTAGCTCCGGACGCTGCGGGTGGTGACTCCGAGCCTGTCGGCGAGCTCGTGCGCCGTCACCCAGCCGTCGGCGCGGGAGAGGTACTCCAGCAGTCGTTCGCGGTTGTCAGGCATCAGGCTCCAGGCGTGCGGTCGGGGCGGGCGCCGGGAGCGCCACGACCCTGCCGCGGGCCCGCAGGACGCGGGCGGCGAGTCGTACGTCCCGTCAGTCAATCACCCCGGCGACGCGCCCGGGAGCCCCCGCGCCGCGGGTGGAAGGGGCCGTCTTCCGCCCCCGCGGAAGATTGTCTGCTGGAGGGTGCCGCCCCTCCGAGGGGATGCTTGGATGAATCACGACCCGGACGCGAGGAGGCGAACGAGGTGCGGAAGATCCTGATCGTCTGCGGTGCAGGCGCGTCGAGCACGTTCCTGGCCCACCGGCTGCGAGCGGGCGCGAAGGAGCGCGGCATGGATGCCGTGTTCCGCTCCGAGACCCTCACCGGTCTCGACCACTCCCTCCCCGAGGCCGACGTCCTCCTCGTGGGGCCGCACCTCGAGTCGCAGTTCGACGGACTCCGCCACCGTGCGGAGCTCGTGGGAGCCGCGGCCGCCCTCCTCCCGCCCGATGTCTTCGGAGCGCACGGTGCCGATGCCGTGCTCGAGACCCTGCCCGTCCTCTTCGCCGCTCGCGCGGTCGTCGCAGGCGCGGACGGGGACTCCTCCACCCGCCCGGTCCGTCCGGGCGAGCCCGACTCCGGGCACCACTGATGCAGTCGCGACTGCAGGATCAAGGAGAAACGTTCATGGTCGAGCGCACCGTGCAGGTTGCATCGTCGAAGGGCCTCCACGCCCGCCCCGCCTCGCTCTTCAGCCAGGCCGCGGCGAAGTCGGGTCAGAAGGTCCTCGTCGCCAAGGGCGACGCGACCCCGGTCAACGCCGCGTCGATCCTCGGGATCATCTCGCTCGGCATCGAGCACGGCGACGAGCTCACCGTCAGCGTCGAGGGCGACAACGAGCAGGCCGTGCTCGAGGAGCTCGCGACCTTCCTCACCACCGACCACGACGCGTGACGCGGAGCGTCACGCAAGGCGGCCGGCCCCGGCGCCCACGGCGCCGGTAGCCGCGGCAGCCCCTGGAGCGTGACGGCGACCCTCACCGGGTCGCATCAGGCGCCTGCGAGACCCGGCCCCGCCGGCCCCACGC
>NZ_PSWH01000018.1:0-71510 GCF_002932105.1 Rathayibacter sp. AY1C1
GCCCTCCCGCCCGCCGCCCTCTGAGGAGACCGCCATGACCACCCCGCCCGGTGCGCAGAGCGCCGCACTCTCCGACCTCTCGCTCGGCCGCTTCGGCTACTCCCGGGTGGCCCTCGTCCTGACCGGCTCCGCCATGACCCAGGTCATGCCCTACTGGATCCAGTGGGCGCGCGCCGCCGCTCCGGCGACCGAGTTCCGCGTGCTCGTCCGCGACTCGGCCTACCGCTTCACCACCCGGCACAACCTGGAGTCGCGACTGCGCGGCCGGATCCAGGACGACCGCTGGGACGACGAGATCGTCGTCGCCCACGTCGACCTCGCCGAGTGGGCCGACCTCATCCTGATCTACCCGGCCACCCTCGACTACGCCTCGCGCCTCGCGCACGGCATCACCGACTCCCCGTCGCTGCTCGCGGCCCTCACGACGGAGGCGCCGGTGTGCATCGCTCCGTCGCTGCCGCCGCGGGCGCTCGGCAACCCGGTCGTCGAGTCCACCCTCGCGCTGCTGCGCGAGCCGGCCAACTTCACCGTCATCGACCCCGTGCCCGGGCCGAGCGAGTCCAGCGACACGGCGCTCGCCTGGGTGCCGCCCGCGTTCCCCGCGGTGCTGCGCCACCTGGAGTCGCTGCGCACGGCACCGGCGGCCGCGGAGGAGGCGAGGTCGGCGTGAGCACCACCGCCCCTCCGCGGGCCCTCGTCACCGGGCTGCTCGTCACCGAGCTCTCGGAAGGACCCGACGGGACCACCGTCTGGACCCGCCGCCTCGGAGAGCAGGCGCCGCTGCCGTTCTCGCCGGTGCCCGTCCGCCTCGCAGCGCCCGATCCCCGGATCGTGCCGGGAGGCGCCGACCCGTCGATCCGCCGCTACCGCACCACCGCCCGCGCCCTGCTGCCCGCGCTCCTCCACGAGCTGTCGGAGGAGGCGCTCGTCTCCGTCGGCCGCGAGTGGAAGGGCGCGCTGGACGCGCTCCACGGCGCCCGGCCCGCCGGGGAGCCGCTCCCTCCGCGTCCGCTGCAGCGCGCCCTCGGCTGGCTCGCCGGTGGCTGGGCGCCCGCCGCCGAGGAGCTCGGCGCCGGCGGTCTCCTCGAGCTCGCCGACTGGGCGGAGGCGGTCGTCGCCTCGCCGGCCGCGGTCGTGGTCCACGGCCACCCCGGCCTCGCCCACCTCGTCGTCGGCGGGACCCGCGTCGCTCTGCTCACGGGCGAGGACGTCGGGCTCGCCGACCCGGTCTGGGACGCCGCCTGGGTGCTCGGGGAGCTCGCAGAGCTGCACGCCTTCCACCCCGCGCTCCGCCCGGCCCTCGACGCGCTCCGCCGCGGACTCTCGCTCGAGGAGGACCACGACGCAGAGCTGCTGCGCGTCGGCACCGCGTTCCGGCTGGCCCAGCACGCCGTCGACTGGCACCGCTCCGGGGGCGCCAGCAGCGATCAGGCGCGGCTGCTGCTGCGCCTGTCCGCCGCACAGCTGGGGGAGCGGGCGGAATGAGCGCCCGCGACGTCCCGACCCTGTCCGCCGCCCTGCCCTCCGGCGCCCGCGCGCTCGTCGTGCACCGGCCGGAGGTCCGCAACGACTCGGTCGCCCTCGCCGTGCCCGCCGGTATGCGCCACGAGCGCGACGGCGAGGAGGGGATGCTGCACCTGATCGAGCACCTCGTCTACCAGGACAGCGAGGGGGTCGCCGGTCTCGTCCGGCAGACCCGCGTCGCCGAGAGCGGCGGCGTCCTCGGCGGTCACACCCACCTCGACTACTCCGAGTTCTTCGAGACGGGCTCTCCCGGGTCGGCCGCCGTGATCGCGGAGCGGCTCGTCGAGCAGGTCTTCCGCCCCGCCTTCCTGCCGGAGCAGATCGCGGAGCAGATCCGCGCGGTCGCCTCTGAGCGGGCCGCGCGCCTCGCCCCCGCTCCGGGCGGCGTGCTGCCGTGGCCGCACCTGACCGCCCGCTACTGGGCCGACGCCCCCAACGCGCACGACGGCAGCGGCGACCTCGACCTCGAGGGCCGCGCGACCGAGCCCGTCCTGCGCGCGCTGCACCGGCGCCACTACAGCCCGGCCGGCTCCGTGCTGGTCGGCGTCACGGCCGACGACCCCGCCCGGCTCCTGGACCGCCTGGTCGCGGCCCTCGCGGAGGCGCCCGATCGCGCGGCAGGACCGGTCGCCGTCCCACCTGGGACGGCCCGCCCCGAGTACCGCGCCGAGCCCGCCGCCCGCCGGCTCGCCGCGACCGCCGCCGCGCCGTCGACCCGCGTCTCCGACGAGCTGCTCGGCGACCTGATCGCCGCCGAGGCGCTCGCTGCGCAGGCCGGACTCGACGCGAGCGCCGGACTCTTCGGCCCGGGCGACACCGTCGCCGACGACCTCTTCGTGCTGGTCGACGACACCGCCGTGCCCGTCGATCCGTGGCACCGCCTCCGCGCCCTCGCGGTGAGCGACGACTCCGCCCTCGAGCACGCCCGGCATCGCGCGGTGCTGCGTGCGGAGCGGCTGGTGCACGACGACGAGCGTCTGGCCCGCACCGTCGCCCGGGATGCCCTGCTGCGCGGTGCGCCCGGCTTCGCGGGCGAGCTCGTCGACTCCCTCGCCGCGCGGCCGCCGCGCCCGCTGCTCGCGGACGCCGCGGCCCGCCTGGCCGAGCAGCCCTTCGCCGCACTGGGCGTTCCCGCCGCCTCCACCCCTCCAGGAAGGAGGAGCCCATGACCGCCGCACCCCCGCTCGCCGTCGTCGACGAGCGCTCCCGCTTCGCCGTCGTCGCCCTCGGCTGGCGCGACCCGGCCGGAGACGACGGGCCCGACCGCGCTGCCCGCCTCCGCTCGGCCGTTCCCCCCGGAGCGGTCTCGCTCGCGTGGACGGCGACGGCCGGGGCGCAGAGCCTCACCGCGGTGCTCCCTCCGGAGGGCGCCGCGGCCTGGACCGCCCTGACGCTCGAGCGCGCCCAGGGAGCCGGGGATCCGGTGCTCGCCGTGGTCGGGCCCGAACGCGCCGTCTGCGAGACGTCCCGGCCCGTCTCCGTGCCCGCCGCGGCTCCGCTGCCGAGCGCTCTGCACCAGTCCCGCGAGCAGGGCTACGAGAGCACGATCGTCACCGGCGCGGACCCGTCCGGCGAGGTCGGCCACGCCGCGACATTCCTGGCGCTGTGCCGCCTCACCGCGGGGGCCGAACCGCTCGTCCCCGCCGCACTGCGCTCCGCCGGCGGCGATGCGGTCGCCCAGGTCGCGCGGGGCCTGCGCTCGAGCCGCCCCTCCCTCACCTGGCAGGTCGTCTCCCCGGCCGGCCAGGGCATCCCGACCCTCGAGACCGTGCTGCGCACCGTCCTCGACGGCCGCGCCGCGCACGGGGAGGGAGCACGCGCCGCGCACGCGTTCGCGCGGGCGAACCTCCTCCGCGCCTGGCGGTCGCCCGAGACGCTCGCGCGCACCCTGGTGGAGTACGAGGTGATGGGCTGGGGCGGCGCCCTGGTGCTCGATCCGGAGCCGGCGCTCGCCGCGGTCGACGAGAGTGCGCTCGAGCGGGCGGTCGCGGGGCTCGTGCGGCCCGTCGCCGACGTGGTCGGCTGGGGCTGAATCCGGCGGGCTCGATCAGCTCCGGCCGGGACGCGTCCCCAGGTCGACGAGCCCGTGCTCGATCGCCGAGACCAGGATCTGCACCCGGTCGCGCACGCCCAGCTTCTCCATCACCTTCACGAACCGCGCCTTCACGGTCGACTCGGTGACGAACAGCTCCTGCGCCATCTCGCGGTTGCTCATCCCGCGGGCGAGCAGGCGGATCACCTCGAGCTCCTTCTCGGTGAGCGCCTCGAGCAGATCGGGGTCCGGCACCGTCTCCGCCGGCACCGACTCCTCGAGCCCCTTCACCACGTGGCGCGTGACCTCGGCGGAGAGCACGGACTCGCCCGCGAGCACCGCGTGCACCGCCGCGATGATCTCCCGCGGCTTCGTGTCCTTGACCAGGTAGCCGGAGGCGCCCGCGCGGAGCAGGTCGACGACGTAGCGGTCCGTGGTGAACGTGCTGAGCCCGAGGATCGCGATGCCCGGGTGCTCGGCGTGGATCCGCTCGGTCGCAGCGACGCCGTTCATGACCGGCATCTGCATGTCCATCAGGATCAGGTCGGGCTGGAGCGTCGCCGCCTGCTGCACCGCGATCCTCCCGTCGGAGGCCTCGCCCACCACCTCGATCGCCGGGTCCTGCGAGAGGTAGTCGCGGAGGATCTCGCGGGTCATCGATTCGTCGTCCACCAGCAGCACGCGGGTCATCGCTCTCGTCCTTCGTCGGTCGCCCCCGCGACGAGCGCACCGGACGCCCGGCCCTCGAGGGGGATGGTCATGGTCGTGGTCCAGCGGCCGCCGCGGGCTCCCGCGTCCAGCCGCCCGCCGAAGACGGCGCAGCGGGCCGACATCGCCTCGATCCCGAGGTGCGAGGAGACGATCGGAGCCGCGGAGGCGATCGCGTTGGAGGAGCTCAGCTGCACCTCGCCCCCCGACACCTCGAGCCGGAGCTGCACCTCACCGGCGGTGTCGCCGTGCTTGAGCACGTTCGTGCCCAGCTCCCGGACCGTGCGCCGCAGCACCTGGCGGAGGCTCGCGGGCACCTGCGCCACGGAGCCCGCCACGTCGAGGCGGACCCGGAAGCCCGCGCGCTCGATCGCGTCGGCGACGTTCCGCACGTCGTGGACGAAGCCGACAGCGGTGGTCGTGGCGCCCGAGACCTCCGGGGTCCCGAGCAGGTCGGAGTCGCCGCGGGCGGGAGCGCCTGCCTCGTCCTCGTCCTGGAGGAGCGTCACGAGGCTCCGCAGATCCTGCAGCGCCTGCTGCGCCGCGTCGCCGATGCTCTCGAGGATGCGCTCGGTCTTGGCCGGGTCCTCGACCGAGGTCGCGCGGCGGGCCTGCATGGCGATGATGGTGACCTCGTGCGCGACGATGTCGTGCAGCTCGTGCGCGAGCCGGGTCCGCTCCTCGTTGCGGATCCGCGCCTGCTCCTCCTGGATGCGGTCGGCCCGGCGCTCGCTCCGCTCGCTGCGGCCCCGGAAGGCGTTCAGGCCCAGCCCGGCGGTGCCGCCGAAGAGGACGAACGCGCCCAGGACGTAGACGGCCGTGCCCATGGCGCGGTCGACGAGCAGCACCGCGGGCAGGAGGACGAGGGTGCCGAGCACGAAGACGAGCCCCGCGCGCCAGGGGAGGAGGAAGGTGACGAAGCCGACCACCACGATGGTCGGGAAGATCAGCGCCGCGAGCAGCAGCGGCGGGGCGCCGAGCATCAGGACGACGGCGTAGACGAGGTAGAGCGAGACCGCCGCGGGGATCGCGCCGGCGAGCAGCGCCAGGAGCGGCAGGTAGGGGAGCGCCAGCTCGATCCAGCCGCGGACCGACGTGAGGTCGACGCTGCCGCCCATCAGGTCGATGACGACGAGGAGCGTGAAGGAGCCGAGGAGGAGGGACCGGGTGATCCAGCCGCCGGGCAGCGTCCGCACGTCGTTCGTCCACCGCGTCGTCCCCACCACGGGACCAGGGTACCGAAGCCTTCTCCGAGCCCCGTCGGCCTTCCGTACAAGGGCGGACTGGTCTTTCGTACAGGAGCGGTGCGACGGGGCGTCGCCATGCTGGTGGAGCGGTCGAGCCGATCGCACCCCTCGATCACAGGAGAACGACCATGGCCCCGATCCTCGCCGCCGCCGCACTCGCCCTCGGAGCCGTCCTCGCTCCCGCCGCTGCTCCTGCCGCCGCTCCCGTGCAGGCCGCCTCGTCCGCCGGCGTGCAGACGGTCGCCGCCTCCTACGAGCTGCCGAAGGTGCAGAAGCCGGGCGGCATGGAGTCGATCCAGGACCGCGGCGCCCTCTGCAACCTCTTCGGGATGTGCTGAGCGCAGCTCTCGGACCGGGTCAGCCCTTCAGCGGGTCGTTGCCCCAGTTCATCAGGGAGTAGCGCCACTTCGTCTCGGTGACATCGCCCGAGGGACGCTGCTTCGCGTGCCGGTGCACGTAGCCGACGACCTTCGTCATGTGGGCGTAGTCGTCGTCGCTCAGGTCGGCCTGCTTCGTGCCGAGCAGCTCGACGATGCGGCGCCCGCTCTCGTGGCCGACGGACTCGCCGCCGCCCTCCGGCTTCTGGCCGACCGCCTTCGACTCGTCGGTGCCGAGCCACTCCTCGAGCTCCTTCGCGGTCATGTTCACGGCGTCGTGGAACTCGTCGCGGGTCGTCCGCTTCTCGTCGTCGGTGGGCATCGCGGGGCTCCTCGGGTCGGTCGGTGACCTCCAGCGGAGCGTGTCGGAGGGGGAGAGGTCAAGCCCCGTGCGCGGTTCCAGGGCGCGCGTAGCGTCGGAGGAGTCCGCACCAGCCGACCACCGCCGGCGTCCGCCGCCGGCAGAGAAGAGGCCCACATGCCCTCCCGCAACACCCTCGTCCGCAGTCTCCACGACCTCGGAGCCGCCGCCTGGTTTGGCGGCTCGCTCATGGGCGCCGTCGGCCTGAACGGCGCCGCGTCCACCTCGTCCGACCCGGCGGAGCGCCTCCGCCTCTCCTCGAACGGCTGGGCCCGCTGGACCCCCGTGCAGCTCGCCGCGATCGCCGCCCACGGCGTCGGCGGCATCGGTCTCGTCCTCGCCAACAAGACCCGCCTGGCCAACCAGCAGGAGAGCCGCACGAACACCGTCGTCAAGACCGTCGTGACCGGGCTCGCCGGCGCCGCCTCGGTGATCGCCGCGGTCGCCGGAGCGACGCAGGCCAAGCACGCCGACGAGGGCGCCCCCGGCGTGACCGAGGCGTCGGAGCAGAACTCGCAGGAGCTGACCACGGCCCTCCGCGTGCAGAAGGTCACCCAGTGGGCCATCCCCGTGCTGACCGCCGTCATCATCGTCCTCGGCGCCCAGCAGGGCGAGCAGCAGCGCCCCGTGAAGGGCCTCTTCGAGACCACGGCGCGGATGTTCCGCAAGTAGTCCCCGCGCTCGCGCGCAGACCGTCGGCTGAGAGTGCCCGCCGTCCCCCGAGGGTGGAGGGCGGCTGCTCTCGGCCGACGTTCTGCGCGCTGGGTCCGGCTAGCGGCAGTGTCCGCGGCTGCTGCGGGGTCGCCGTGGGGATCGCCGAGGCGGACGCGCCTGTGCTGATCTGCTCGGCGACCACCCCGCCGTGAAGGGTGATGCGGCAGCTGATCCCGCCCTGGTCATCGGAGTTTCAAGGCGCCGATCCCGCCGATCAGGGAAGCGGGGCCGGAACCGACTCCGGTCCTCCTCGGACGGGGGCGGCGAAGTCGTCGCACGACTGAGGGCCCGACCGCGGCCGGGGAGTGGAGTGGTATCGCCCGTACGCACGGAGGCGATCCGATTGACCCCGCTATCTCTACATAGGTAGCGTCATCCGTGTGCAGCCACTCCCTCGCCTCACGCCCGCCACCGCGGACGTCCTCCGGACCCTCCTCGATGCCGACGGCCCGACCTGGGGCATGGTCGTGATCAAGGCCACCGGGCGACCGGCGGGCAGCGTCTACCCGATCCTGGAGCGGCTCGAGGGAGCGGGCTGGGTGGTCTCGGAGTGGGAGGCCGCGAGCGAGCGGAGCGGCCCGCGTCGCCGGCTCTACGAGCTGACCACGGAGGGCGCCCCGGCAGCCCGGGCCGCCGTCGAGCGGATGAGGTCGACCGCGCGGACGGCGCCGCGAGCGGCGGAGGCGACCGCGTGAGCGCGCTCCTGCGGCTCCTGTCGCTGCTGCTGCCCCCGCTCGCCCGCGAGCGCTACCTCGAGGAGTGGCGGGCCGACCTGGCCGGGGCCGCCGAGCTGGGACTGCCCCGGCGCGGCGTCGTCCTCGGAGCGCTCGCCCTGCTGGTGAGCGTCGACCGCGACCTGCCCGCGCACACCGGAGAAGCGCGGGGCACGCTCCCGCGCCGCCTCGCCCGCCGCGGACTCGCGCTCTTCGCCGCGGCCGCGCTGATGCTCAGCGGCATCGCGCTGACCGGCGGCGGGATCGTCCCCGAGCCGGGTGCCGCCTCCGACACCGCCCTTGCGGCCGTCGGCGCCGTGCAGACCGCGGTGCTCGTCGCCGCCGTCGCGGTCGCGGTCCTCGGCGCGGTCCACCTCCTCGGCGCCGCGGCGTCGGCCCGCACGGTGCTCGCGCGGATCTCCCTGGTCGCCGCCGTCGTCGGCCCGGTGCTCACCGCGGCCGGCCTCCTCCTCCCCGGACCCCTCGCCCTCGTCGGCCTGCCCGTCTCCCTCGCCGGACTCGTCTGCGGGGCGATCGTCCTCGGCGGCTCGCGGACCATCGCCCTCGCACCGCGGACGGCGACCCGCGCTCAGCGCCTCCCCGTCGCCCTCGCGGGCCTCGCGCTCGTGGCGGGCGTCACGGTGGTGGGCGCCGTCGACCTGCTGGTCTGGAATCCGCAGGCGAAGGTCCCCGGCGTGGCCCTGGCGGAGATCTACGCGACCATGTCCGAGCGCGACGGCTTCGAGTTCGGCTCCCACGCGATCTGGGTCACCGGGTGGGCCGCCTTCTGGACGGCCGCCGCGATCGTCGTGACGGCCGGCGCCCTCGTCGGCCGGAGGTCGCCGCTCACTCCGCGGCGGATCGCTGTGCTCATGCTCGCCCTGGTCGCCGGCGCCGTCGTCTTCCGCTTCTTCGCAGGGTTCGGCTTCGGGATGTCGGTCGCCGACACCTTCGTCACCTCCGGCGGCGACGGCTCCCTGGTCTCGGCGATCCTGCCGCCGCTCGGACAGCTCGCGCTCGCCGGCGCCGCGATCGCGGTGGGCTGGGCGCCCCGGGTCGCCCGGCCGGCGGCGGCCTCCGCGGCCTGACAGTGCTCGTGCCGGCGGAGTCTTTCGCCCTGGCGGCTCGGGATCCGCGAGAACGGGACTGCCTGCCGACGTACTTCCCTTCGTGGTGAACACGAACGGCCCGTTCCGGCGCGGCCGAGCGCCCTCCGACCTACTCCAACCGGCGCAGGAAGCGGGCCGGCTGGTCGAGGAAGCCGCGCCAGGTCCGCACCAGGTCGAGGTCGTCGTAGCGGCAGGGGCGCAGGCCCGTCTCGTCGAGCTCGTAGAGGTCGGCTCCGGGGAGGGCCGCGAGGATCGGCGAGTGCGTGGACAGGACGACCTGCGAGCCGCCGGCGACCAGATCGCGCAGCTGCCCGATCAGGGCGAGGCAGCCCGACACCGAGAGGGCCGACTCCGGCTCGTCGAGGAGCCACAGCCCGCTGATCCGGAAGCGGTTCGCCACGATGTCGAGGAACGACTCTCCGTGGCTCCGCTCGTGGTACCCGCCGTCGATCCCCACCTCCTCCAGGTAGCTGAAGAAGCCGTGCATCGTCTCGGCGCGGAGGAAGAAGCCGCGCTTGGACGCCCCGGCCCCGCGGACCAGCTGGAGGTGCTCGGCCAGGTCCGACTCCGAGGCGCGGGAGGAGTGCATCGCACCCGTGGATCCGCCCTCCGCGTTCAGCCCGTAGGCGAGGGCGACCGCCTCGAGCAGCGTCGACTTGCCCGAGCCGTTCTCGCCGGTGATCACCGTCACCTGGCCGAGATCCCAGCCCTCGGCCAGCACCTGCCGCACGGGCGCGAGCGTCGCGGGCCAGCGCGAGAGGTCGGCGGGGTGCTCGGGTCGGGCCTGCACGCGGCGCACCGGGAGGGTCGAGAACACCCGGTCAGTCAAGCAGGTCGACGCTCCAGCCGGCCTCGGCCAGCGCGCGGGCCGTGTCGGCGCGGGGCGAGTAGGGGAGGTCGTCGGCGCCGACCACGCGGTAGTCGGTGTCGCCGGGGCCGACCCAGAGGACGGAGTCGGACGGGCCGGCCCGGTGCAGCGCGGCGCGGACGGCGTCGGCCGGCTCCGCTATCTCGAGCACCTCGCAGCGCTCGACGCGGCGGGCGCCGTCGACCAGGGCGCGACGGATCCGCGCGGGGTCCTCGAAGCGCGGGTGGTGGTCGGTGACGATCACCAGGTCGGCGCGCTCGGCGGCGGCCCGGCCCATCGGCGCGCGCTTGCTCGGGTCGCGGTCGCCGTCGGCGCCGAGGAGGACGAGCACGCGGCCGGGCGTCACCTCGCGGAGGGCGTCGACGGTGCGCGCGACCGAGTCGGGGGTGTGCGAGAAGTCGAGGAAGACCCGCGGCCCGTCGGCGCCGGACACGAGCAGCGTCCGCCCGGGCACGGTGACGTCGATCCCGGAGCCGACCGCCGCGGCCACCCGGTCGCGCGCGTGGCCCGCCTCGATCAGCATCACCAGCGCGAGGGCCGCGTTCGAGGCCATGTGGCGGCCGAGGAGCGGGACGGAGGTGGTCGTCGACCAGCCGTCGCGGGCGGTGAGCCGGAAGCGGGTGCGGTCGACCGCGGTCTCGAGCACGTCGATCCGCCAGTCGGCTCCGTCCCCGGCCGAGAGCGTGACGACCGGGACCGAGGCTTCGCGGGCGACCCGGCGCCCCGCCTCGGTGTCGACGACCACGACGCCGCGGCGGCTCCGCTCGGGCGTGAACAGGCGCTGCTTGGCGCGGAGGTACTCGTCCAGGTCGCCGAAGTCGTCGAGGTGGTCGTGGCTGAGGTTGGTGAACCCGGCGACGTCGAGCACGATCCCCTCCATCCGGGAGCGCACGAGCGCCTGGGCGCTGACCTCGATCGCCGCCGCCTCGACGCCGTCCTCCGCCATCCGGGCGAGGAGCGCGTGCAGCTCGGAGGCCTCGGGCGTGGTGAGGCGGCTGGCGACGACGTGGTCGGCGCTGCGGCGCTCGGCGGTGGAGCTCAGCCCCGAGACGACGCCCAGCTGCCGGAGCACCGCGTCGAGGAGGTGCACGGTGCTGGTCTTGCCGTTGGTGCCGGTCACGCCGAGGAGCACCGGTCCGCTCCTCGTGCCGTACACCTGCGCGGCGACCGGGCCAAGCGCGGTGCGGGGGTCGTCGCTGAGGAGGACGGGCAGTCCGGAGGCGCGCGCCTCGTCGAGCCCGCCCGCGTCGGTGAGCACGGCGACCGCTCCTGCCGCCGCCGCGTCGGCCGCGAACCGGGCGCCGTGGCTCCTCCTCCCGGGGAGCGCGGCGAAGAGGGCGCCGGGGCCCGCCTCGGTGTGCGCGACGGTCACCGCGGTGATGAGGACGTCGGAGCCGTCGCCGTGGAGGCGGAGCCGATCGCTCGCGAGGTCGGCGAGCGCGACGCCGGCGGCGTGGAGCGGTTCGAGGAGCCGGAACACCGGCATGCGGGCCTCCTGCGGGGCGGGCGGGGCGGTATCGCCGAGGGCCCGCGGGCGCCGCCGGGCGACCGGAGGGGGAGGGCCGGGAGGCCCATGCCTCAGCCTGCGCGCCGCTCCCCCCATCGGGGAGGCCCTTGCCACCGCCCGGCCGGGCCGCTACCCGCCTCCGCCTACTGCCGCGAGAACGCCTCCTGGTACAGCGCCGCGAGCTCGGGGGAGCTCTCACCGCTGAGGCCGCAGGTCAGGATCGTGTCGCCGTCGGCCGCGACCAGGTAGTCGACCCCGGTCTCGAACACGATCGGGGCCCCGTCCACCGCCGTCTCCCTGCCCTGGGTGACCGTGACGCCGTCGCCGACCTCGCCCGCGTAGCGCTCGAGCACGTGCAGGGTGACGGTGCTCCCGTCGATCGAGCGGACCTCGGCCCGGAACGCGAGCTGAGCAGGGGCCAGCGCGGCGGCCGTCACCGGCGAGCACGCGGCCATCGGCCCGCCCGTGCTCGGCAGGATCAGCGTCGAGGTGCTGCCCCCGCCCACGCCGAGCGCGAAGGGCAGCAGGAGGGAGGCGGCGGCCCCGGCGCTCAGCGCGCCGACTCCCACGATCAGCCAGGGGGAGCGGCGGCGGGAGTGCACCGTCCGCGTGCCCTCGCCCGTCGCGGCGGCGATCTGCTCGGCGAGCTCGTCGCGGTCGAGCGCGGGGAGGCTCCGCGCGGGGTCGACCGTGCGGAGGAGGCGGCGGACGTCCTCGTCGTCGGTTCCGGTCATCGGAGTCCCCCTTCGGGCGCGTGCGGGTCGGTGGAGTCGTAGAGCTCGGCGAAGCGGCGCCGCGCGCGGTGCAGGCGGATCGAGACGGCGTTCGCCGTGACTCCGAGGACCGCGGCGATCCCGCGGACGTCGAGCTCCTCCCACGCCCAGAGGCGCAGCAGCTCGGCGTCCTGCTCGCGCATCCGGGCGAGCACGAGGCGCACGGTCTCCTCCGCGCCCGACGCCTCGCCCTCGTCGATCTGCACCTGGGGCGGATCGACGACCGCGATCCGCTGGGCGAGCATGACCTGGCGGCGCTGCATCCGCCGGGCGTTCTGCAGCTGGAGCCGGGCGACGCCGATCGCCCACGGCACCGGGTCGTCCTCGGGCACGTCGGCGCTGCGGCGCCAGAGCACCGAGAGCGTCGCGGCGAGCACGTCGTCGGCGGTGGCGGAGTCGGTGCGCCGCCAGAGGTAGCGGCGGACGGGATCGGCGACCGCGGCGGCGACCGCGGCGAACCGGTCGGGACCCGCGAGGGGAGCTGGCATGTGCCTCATGCTCCCTCCTGTCCGGGATCGGCGCACATCTTTCACCGGCGCGCCGGGCGGGACTCCGCGCTCTCCCAGCAGCGCGGGAGCGCGGGTCGGCGCTCAACGCCGCGAGGCGCCGACGAACTCCAGCCAGCCGGCCACGAACGGCTCGATGTCGTCCACCTCGTCCAGCGCGAGAGCGTCCAGATCGACTCCGCGGCACTCCAGCGTGAGGACGTGCCCGCGCACCCAGGCGGCCGCGCGCACGGCCCCGGCTCCCTCCCAGACCTCGAAGGGCTCCGGAGCCCCGTCGACCGGGATCTCCGCGATCCGCGTGGGGGCGGGCAGCGCCTCCGGCTGCACGAACGAGACGGGCGCCTCCTCCCGGCAGCAGAGCAGCGCGACGTCGTGCCGCGGATCGCCGAGGGTCGTGCGGATCTCGACGGAGGGCCCCGGCCCGCCCGGGACCGCCTCGTCGGCGAGGAACGAGAGCCCCCGGGGGCCGCCCGTCAGCGTCCACTCCGCCAGCAGCCGCGGACCGCTCCAGCCCGAGACCGCCCAGAGCGGGAGGTCGCCGAACGACCCGCGGATCCGCGCGACCCGCTCGGCGAGGTGCGCGGAGAACTCCTCCTCGCCGAGACGCCGCGCTCCGTCCATGGCCCGATCGTAGGTCGGGTGCCGCGGCACGGCCAGACCCCTCGCTACTGTGAACGTCGACCCCCGCCTCCCTTCCCCGCCGAGGAGCCCCATGCCCATCTGGACCCTGCACGGAGACGGCCGGACCGTCGAGCCCGGCGCCGTCGTCGCCCCCGGCGAGCGGCTCGCCTGGCCTGCCACGATCGCCATCGGCATCCAGCACGTCGTCGCCATGTTCGGAGCGACGTTCCTCGTGCCCGTGCTCACCGGGTTCCCGGTCGCCACGACCCTGCTCTTCTCCGGAGTCGGGACGCTGCTGTTCCTCCTGATCACGCGCAACCGGCTCCCCAGCTACCTCGGCTCGAGCTTCGCGTTCATCGCGCCCGTCACGGCCGCGACCGCCGTCGGAGGGACGGGGTCGGCGCTCGCCGGAGTCGTCGCCGTGGGCCTCCTCCTGGCCGCCGTCGGCGTCCTCGTGCAGGTCGTCGGCCTCGGCTGGATCGACAGGCTGATGCCGCCGGTCGTCGCCGGCGCGATCGTGGCCCTGATCGGGTTCAACCTGGCTCCGACCGCGTACCTCAGCTTCAAGCAGGCACCGATCACCGGGACGATCACGCTCGCCGCAATCATCCTGTCGAGCGTGTTCCTCCGCGGCTTCCTCGGCCGCGTCTCGATCTTCCTCGGCGTGGTCATCGGCTACGTCGTCGCCCTGCTGCGGAACGAGATCGACTACTCCGCGGTCGGTGCGGCCGACTGGTTCGGGCTGCCGCCGTTCACCTTCCCCGACTTCGCCTCCGGATCCACGTGGTCGGGCATCGCGATGTTCCTGCCGGTCGTGCTCGTCCTCATCGCCGAGAACGTCGGACACGTCCGCGGCGTCGCGACGATGACCGACGCCTCCGCCAACGCCAGCACCGGCCGGGCCCTGATCGCGGACGGTGTGGCGACCACCCTCTCCGGCGCCTTCGGCGGCTCCGGCACCACGACCTACGGCGAGAACATCGGAGTGATGGCGGCCACCCGCGTGTACTCGACAGCCGCCTACTGGGTCGCCGGCGTCACTGCGATCCTGCTCAGCCTCTCGCCCAAGGTCGGCGCCGTCTTCAACTCGATCCCTGCCGGAGTGCTGGGCGGCGCGACCACCGCGCTCTACGGCCTGATCGGCGTGATCGGCATCAAGATCTGGATCGACAACCGCGTCGACTTCTCGCGCCCGGTCAACCAGTACACCGCCGCGGTCTCCCTCGTGATCGCGATCGCCGGCTTCTCGTTCTCCTCCGGCGGCTTCGAGCTCGGCGGCATCGTCCTCGGCGCCGGCGCCGCCCTCGTGATCTACCACCTGGGCAACGCCATCGCCCGCTGGCGCCGCACCGGCGCCGACGACGGCGGCCCCCTCCCCGCCATCGGCCAGCTCGGCGGCGACCCGCAGGACCGCTGACCGCGGCCTGCTCCGGCCTGCCGCTCCCGAGACGCCGCCGTGCCGTCCGGACGCCGCCCTCCCGCGGCCGTCCCGGCGCGCACGGCGGCGTCCCGGCGCCGACGGAGCCGTCCCGGGACGCACGCCGGAGCAGCGCCCTCACTTACCACGTTCGGGGCAGTCCGCAACCCGGTGCGCTCCCAGGCGGCTCCCGCCTAACGTCGAGCGTGACGACCGCAGCAGCGGAACGCCGCACACCGAGTGAGACAGCAAGGAGCACCACCGTGCCGCAGATCATCGAGACCGTCGACGTCAACGTCCCCGTGTCCGTCGCCTACAACCAGTGGACCCAGTTCGAGGAGTTCCCGCGCTTCCTCGACGAGGTCGAGTCGATCCAGCAGGTCACCGACACCCTCACCGTCTGGAAGGTGAAGGTCGGCCCCGTCGAGCGCGAGTTCGAGGCGAACATCACCGAGCAGCACCCCGACGAGCGCGTCGCGTGGAACAGCACCGGCGGCGAGACCGACCACGCGGGCGTCGTCACCTTCCACAAGCTCTCCGACACCGAGACCCGCGTCACCGTGCAGCTCGACTGGGAGCCCAAGGGCTTCCTCGAGACGCTCGGCTCGCTCGTCGGCGCCGGCAGCCACGCTGTGAAGAAGGACCTGAACAACTTCAAGGAGTACATCGAGAAGCAGGGCACCCCCGACGGTGCCTGGCGCGGCGACGTCGAGGCCTGAGCCGTGACCGACGCAGCCACCTCGTCCGAGGGCGAGAAGAAGGCGAACGGTCTCGGCGACGACGAGACCATCCCGCACTCCGAGGACGGGCTGGCGGTGGGGGTCTCCGGAGACTCGCACTTCAACCCCGAGGAGGACGCTCCCGAGGAGCCCTCCGAGAGCTGACGCTCTCCTCCGGGGAGCCCGACCGCTCTCCTCCGCGAGATGCCACTTGTGCACATGACACGCCGCGAGGCGTGCGCACAGGTGGCATCTCGCGGTTGAAGGCTCAGCGCCAGGCCCGGGTGTACTGCGGGGGCACCGGCAGGTCCGCGCCGAGCTCGTGCGCCATCCGCACCGGAGCGTTCGGGTCGCGCAGCAGCTCGCGGGCGAGCAGCACGACGTCGGCGTCGCCGTTCGCGACCACGCCCTCCGCCTGCTCCGCCGTGGTGATGAGTCCCACGGCGCCGACCAGCGCACCGGTCGCCTTCCGCAGGTCGCGCGCGAACGGCACCTGGTAGAGCGGCGCCACCGGGATGCTGGCGTGCACGAGTCCGCCGGTCGACACGTCGAAGAGGTCCACGCCCTCGGCGCGCGCCCACTCCGAGACGGTGATCGTCTCCTCCAGTGTCCAGCCGCCCTCGGCCCAGTCGGTCGCGGAGAAGCGGACGAGCAGCACGAGCTCCCCGATCTCGGCGCGGACCGCGCGGACGACCTCGAGCAGCAGGCGCGCCCGGTTCTCGAGCGAGCCGCCGTAGGAGTCCTCGCGGGTGTTCGAGAGCGGCGACAGGAACTGATGGAGCAGGTACCCGTGCGCGGCGTGCAGCTCGATCACGTCGAAGCCGGCGTCCGCGGCGCGGCGGGCGGAGGCGCGGAACGCCTCGACGAGGCCGGGCAGCTCCTCCGCGGCCAGCTCGCGCGGCTCCGCGTAGCCCTCGAACGCGACGGCCGAGGGAGCGACGGTCGGCCAGCCGCCGTCCTCCAGCGGCACGGATCCGCGTCCGCTCCACTCGCGGTAGGTCGACGCCTTCCGGCCCGCGTGGGCGAGCTGCACGCCCGCGAGCGCGCCCTGTCCGTGCACGAAATCGACGATCGGAGCCCAGGCGTCGCGCTGCTCGTCGTTCCACAGCCCCGTGTCCCAGGGGCTGATCCGCCCCTCGGGGACGACGGCGGTGGCCTCCGCGATGACGACGCCCGATCCGCCGCGCGCGAGCCCGCCGAGGTGCACGAGGTGCCACGAGGTGGGCACGCCGTCCTGCGCCTCCACCGAGTACTGGCACATCGGTGCCGCCCAGAGGCGGTTGCGCGCGGTCCTCGAGCGGAGCGTCAGCGGCTGGAACAAGGCGGTGTCGGTCATGTCTCTCCTGTCGTGCTTCTCCGCGGAACGCCGCTTCGGTACGCGATACGCCGGTGAGGGCGCACGGCGGCGGCATCTCGCGGAGGGGGTCACGTGCTCCAACCGGGAGAAGAGCCCGGCTATGCCCGGATCAGCGCGGCCAGGTCGCCCCGGGCGCGTCCTGCCAGACGGTGCTCGGCGGAGCGAGCGACTCCAGCTCCTCGAACAACGCGTCGGGGATCTCGAGCGCGTCGTCGGCCACGAAGGAGTCGTAGTGCTCGGCGGAGGTGGCGCCGACGACCGTCGTCGTCACGCGGGGGTCGCGCGTCGAGAACTGCAGCGCGGCGGCGGCGAGCGGCACGCCCGCCCGGTCGCAGGCCGCTCCCATCGCCGCGACGGCGTCGACGATCTCGCGCGGCGCCGGCTGGTAGGCGTAGGAGGCGACCGGCTCCGGCCAGCGTGCGAGGGCGCCTCCGCCGTAGACCGCCGCGTTGACCACGATCACGCCGCGGTCCACGGACGCGTCGATCAGCTCCTCGGAGGAGCGGTCGACGAGCGTGAAGCGGTTGTGGGTGATCACGGCGTCGAACAGGCCGGTGTCGACGTAGTGGCGCAGCATCGGCGCGGGTCCGCCCGAGATCCCGATCGAGAGGGCGACGCCCGCCTCCTTCATCGCGACGAGCGCGCGGACCGGGCCGTCCTCGGCGAAGGCCTCGTCGTACGAGATGCGCTCCGGGTCGTGCAGGTAGAGCAGGGGGAGGACGTCCATACCGAGGCGCTCGCGGCTCTCGTCGAGGCTGCGGCGCATCCGCTCGGCCGAGTAGCTGCCGGTGCTCGGGTCGCGGTCGAGCTTGGTGACCACGGTGATCCCCTCGGGGACGCCGCCGCGGGCCAGCAGGGCCTCGCCGATCAGGCGCTCGCTGTGGCCGCCGGCGTACTCGTTGGACGTGTCGACGACGGAGACGGCGCGGGTGGCGGCGTCGGAGTCGAGGACGCGCTCGAGGGCCGGCACCCGGTCGAGGTCGGCGACGCGCTCGGGGCGCCAGGAGGTGCCGAGGGTCAGCCGGGTGACGGTGGCGCCGGACGGGCCGAAGGGCCGGAGGCTGGAGGACTGCGGAGTCATCCTCTCAGCCTGGCAGCGCCGGGGTCCTCCCCGCATCCCGCGGAGGATGAACGGTCAGTGGACGAGAGTGCTCAACCCGACGACGCCGAAGCCCAGGAGCGTCGTCGGGAGCGTCCCGGCGGAGAGGTGGGCGATCCGGAAGACGGCGATGGAGCGGAGCGGCGCGGCCGCCTCCGAGGTCGACGAGGTGTCGCGCTCGACGGGATCCCTCCGCGGGGCCTTCCGCGGGGCGCGATGACCGGGCGGCGGACCGGCCCGAGGCCGCCCTCACGGCGGGACGCGGGCCGGTGGTGCGGCCTAGGCTCGGCGCGTGACCGTCGATACCGCCGCCGCCGACTCCTCCGCCCGCTCCGCCGTGCTCGACGCTCTGGCCACTCCGGCGCTGGTGCTCGACGAGGCGGTGCTCGACCGCGACATCGCCGCCGTCGCCGCGGCTGCCCGCGAGCGGGGTCTGGCGCTCCGCCCCCACGCGAAGACCCACAAGTCGCTCGAGATCGCCCGGCGCCAGCTCGCCGCGGGGGCCGTCGGCCTCACCGTCGCGACCGTCTCGGAGGCCGAGGTCTTCGCCGCGGGAGGGATCCGCGACCTCTTCATCGCCTACCCGCTCTGGCTCGACGCCGAGCGCGCCGGGCGGCTCCGCCACGTCCTCGCGAGCGCCCGTGTGCGGGTCGGCGTCGACTCGGCGGAGTCGGCCGAGCGCCTGGCCGCGGCCCTGCCCGAGCGCGAGGGGCTCGAGGTCGTCGTCGAGATCGATTCCGGCCACCACCGCAGCGGCGTGCTCCCCGCCGAGGCCGGCCCGATCGCCGCGGCCGCCGTCTCAGCCGGGCTCGACGTCGCCGGCGTCTTCACCTTCCCCGGCCACAGCTACGCGGCCGGCAACGGAGCGGCGGCCGCCCGCGACGAGGCGCGCGCGCTCGCCGAGGCGGTCGCGTCGCTCGCGGCGTCCGGAGTCGAGGCCCGCGTGGTCAGCGGTGGCTCGACCCCCTCGGCGGCGTTCGCCGACTCCTCGGTGCTCACGGAGCTGCGCCCCGGGGTCTCGGCCCTCGGCGACGCCCAGCAGTGGGAGATCGGCACGACGACGCCCGAGGACATCGCCGTCACCGTCCTCGCCACGATCGTGTCCCGCCGCGGCGACCACCTGATCGCCGACGCGGGCAGCAAGGTGCTCTCCTCCGATCGTGGCGCGGCCTCGAGCGGCTTCGGCCGCCTCCCGGAGCACCCGGAGGCGCGCATCCCGGTGCTCTCGGAGCACCATGCGACGATCACCGGTGTCGACCTGCCCGTGGGGACGCGGGTGCGGATCGCGCCGAACCACGTCTGCGTCGCGGTGAACCTGGCCGACGAGTACCGCGTCCTCCTCCGCGACGGCGGCGGCGCCGTCTGGCCCGTCGACGCCCGCGGGCGGAACAGCTAGGCGATCCGCGAGCGCGGGATCCGCAGGCCGAGCAGCGCGCTCGCCGCCAGCAGCACGAAGGCGGAGGCGAAGGCCGCGGTCGGCGATGCGGCGTCGGCGAGAGCGCCTGCGAGCAGCGGCCCGATCACGCCGCCCAGGTCGGACGCGGCCTGGAACACCGAGACCGGCTTGCCGCCGCGCTCGCCCGCGGCGTCACCGACCAGCGCACCCGGGGCCGTGCCCATGAAGGCGGCCGCCGCTCCGTAGACGCAGAGCAGCACGACGAGCAGCCACAGCTCCGAGACGAACGGCATCGCCAGCATCGCCACCGCCGCGACGGAGAATCCGCCGATCAGCGCCGGGCGCCGACCGACCGTGTCGACGAAGCGGCCGGCGGGCGCTAGCGCGATCGTCTGCACCACCGCGGCGATCGCGAACGCGATGCCGGTCCAGGCGGGCTGCCCGCCGAGCCCCTCGACGACGAGCACGGGGACGAGCGTCGCGCGGACTCCCATCGCCGACCAGCCGAGGGCGAAGTTCGCCAGCACCGCGCTCTGGTACCGGCGGTCGCGGGCGACCTCGCGCAGGGGCTTCGTCCTCGCCGCGGCGGACGGTGCCGCGTCGCGCTCCGGCCGCTGCAGCAGGATCAGCCCGACGAGCCCCGCGATCGCGAGCGTGCCGGCGTAGAAGAAGAAGGGGGCGGTGAGCGAGATCGCCGTGAGCACGCCGCCCACCGCGGGGCCCGCCATGCCGCCGAGCAGGAAACCGCCCTGGTAGAAGCCGATCGAGCGGCCGCGCCGCTCCGGGCTCGCGGTGCGCAGGAGGAGCGTCATCGCCGCGACGGAGAACATCGCGGAGCCGATGCCGCCGACTCCGCGCAGCAGGAGGAGGTGCGGGTAGTCGGAGGCGAAGCCGACCAGCGCCGAGGAGAGCGCGACGATGCCGATGCCGACGGCGAGCACGACCCGCTCGCCGAACCGGTCGACGAGCGGCCCCACGAACGGATTCGCGACCAGCCGCATCAGCGCGAACGCCGAGACGACCGCGCCGACCGCCGTGTAGTCGACGCCGAAGCTGCGCACGTAGGTCGGCAGCACCGGCACGACGACGCCGAACCCCAGCATCACGAAGAAGGCGACGACCCCCAGCACGAGCACGTCCCGCGGCAGTCGCTCGCTGTCTCGGGAACGCCACGGGAATCGCACCTGTCGACGCTACCCCTTCTCGAGGGCCCGGCCCGCGCCTCGATGTGTCGAGTTCGCGCCGACCGTCCGACACCCTCTCCGCGATGGATACGGTCCCAGGACCCGATGGATCTGCCGGCGAATGAGGAGACGTCATGAAGAGTTCTCTGTGGTTCGGGTCCGGTCTCGCTGTCGTCGCGCCGGCGCTGACGTCGGTTCTCGGGGCGCAGGTGGCCTCGGCCGCTCCGATTCAGCCGAACAAGACGGCGGTACTCGTATCCGTGCTGTTCCTCGTGGGCTGCACCGAGCCGGGAGGCGATCAGGAGGCCGCTCCCTGTGTCCCGCTCGAGCGCACGTGGAACGACTACGCGCCGGAACTCGATCCCGTTCTGCGTCCACCGTTTCGCGAAGCCCTCGAGGGCTTCGACGAGAGCTCCTCGAACTCGATCGCGTCCGACGCTGCTCGTCTCGCCACGAGCAATCTGCTCTCCGCGATCTCCGGGGATCGACGAGCGAGCGAGTACTTCTGGAACGCCATGGACCTGATCGGCCGTGAGTGTGCCGAGGCGGGAGTCCCGCTGTCGTTCGACCACCACGGCGAGCAGTTGACCACGGGGAGCAGCGCCGTCCACGGGCGCCCGCCCTGGGCTCTCGATCCGCCGCCTCAGCCGGAGAGCGGCACGATCGAGCCGACGATCCCGGAGTAGCTCACGTAGTAGAGGACGCCGTCGCGGTGGAGGACGCCGCGGCCGGGGTAGCTCTCGTCCGGTCCGTCGGGCCCGTCGAGGAAGCCCGGAGCCGCGGTGTCGTCGGCGGTGAACCCGTCCGCGAGGAGCGCGGCGCTCCGGTCAGGCCACTCCGCGTCCGGGACCGCCAGCTGCCCGACCACGACCGACACGTCGCCCTGGCCGCTCCACCGGCAGAGCACCCCGTCCTCGTCGATCTCCTGCACGACGGGGTAGTCGACGTCGTAGACCGTCGCCTCGGGCGAGAGGGCGAGACCGTCCTCGGCGAGCGACGCCTCCTCCTCGGCCGTGAGCAGGTCCTCGCAGGGGAGCAGGGCGGTGGCCGGGGTCGCGGTGGGCAGCGGAGTCGCGCTGCCGGCGCTCGCGGTCGGGACAACACTGCTCGGCGTCGGAGCGCTCGAGACCAGCGGTGGAGCGGTCGTCGGGGCCGTCCCCTCGTCGGCGCTTCCCGTGCAGCCGCTCAGCGCGAGCAGCCCCGCCCCGCAGGCGAGCAGCACACCGGCGCCCCTCGCGGTCGTCGTCCGGATCATCGCGAGCCCCCTCGTCCGCGGCGGCCGCATCGCCGCCCCCTCGATCCTCTCCTCCGCCCTCGCCGGCTGTCCACCGCCCCCGGCCGGCGCAGAGGCGACTACCGCTTCGGCCCCGCGCCGATCGCCCAGACCCGCGGCGGCACGGTGCCGTTGACCGCGTGGTCGCCGACGATCCGCGCCTTGAACACCCACGGATTGTGGCTCGCTGCCGTGCGCGCGTTGCGCCAGTGCCGGTCGAGGTTCTTGCGGGTGCTCACCCCGGAGGCGCCCAGCGCGTCGAAGAGGTCGGAGGTCGCCCGGGTGGCCAGTTGCGTCAGGACGATCTGGGCCTGCGCCGTCTCGAGCTCGGCGAGGTCGTTCTGCCGCTCGTCCTGGAGCGGGTCGCCGTCGAGGGCCGCGTCGTGCGCCCGCTGCAGCGCGACCGCCGCGCGCTCCACGATCGCCGCTCCCGCATAGGCGGCGGCCGAGACCTGCCCCACCACCTGCAGGATCTGCGGATCCGCCGCGAACGACTCGGCGTTCCCGTGCGAGAAGATCCGGGTCCGCGCCCGCACTTCGGCCGCGATCTCGCGCTCGGCCCCCGCGATCGAGCCCGCCAGCACGGCCAGCAGCACCGCCTGGTAGAACGCGGTCTGGTAGCGGAACCGGGTCTCGAAGTCGATCACGTCCTCGGCCGCGACCACCGCCTCCGTGAAGGTGCTCGTCCCCGAGCCTGTGGTGCGCTGGCCGAAGCCGTCCCAGTCGTCGGCGTGCTCGACGCCCGCCTGGCGCGCGTCGACGATCGCGATCACCTTCTGCCCGGTGTCGGTGCGCTGGGCGAAGGTGTCGATCCAGTCGGCGAAGACGCTGCCGGTGGAGTAGTACTTCGTGCCGGTCACGGTGAACCGCGTCGGGTCGCCCTCGACCGGAGCGACCTTCGTCTGCACGTCGCCGATCGCGACCGTGCCGACCTCGGTCCAGGCGTTGCCGCCGAGCTCGCCGTCGGCGAAGCGCCGGAGCCAGCGCTCGCGGGTCCCGTCGGTCGCGAGCAGCCGGTCCTCGACCAGGGCGAAGTGGCCGCGGAGCGCCTGGGGCAGGTTGGAGTCGGCGGCGGCCAGCTCCGTCAGCAGGCGGAACAGCTGGGGGAGGCTCGCGCCGGCCCCGCCGGACTCCAGCGGCACGCGCACCGCGCCGAACCCGGCGTCCGCCAGCGCTCGGATCTGCGCGACCGGCAGCTCGCGCGCGCTCTCCCGCGCCGCCGCTCCCGCCGCGATCTCGGCGAACAGCGGCCGGAACCGCCCCGCCAGCTCCTCGTAGTCCACCTCGGGCACGGCCCGCACGTCGGTCGCGGTCATCGTCGGCTCCTGTTCCGCTGCGCCCACCCCGGGCGGCTCGTGCTCGACGGTAGGGGAGGAGCCCGGTCCGCGGTCCGCCCGTGACGCCCGGTGTCCCTCCGTGACGCCCGGTGTCCCTCCGTGACCTCCGGTGTCCCTCCGTGACGCCCGGATCGGGGAATGCCTCGCCCCCGGGGCTGTTGGCCCAGGGGATGTCCTCCACCACTCCCGTCCCCCCGTCCGACCCCCGCAGCGCCCTCGTCGTCGGTGCGACGGGCATCGGCGGCTCCGCCCTCGTCGACCTGCTCACCGAGCAGGGGTGGCCGGTGACCGCCCTCTCGCGCCGCCCGATCGACGCGCTCCCCGGCGTCACTCCGCTCGCCGCCGACCTGCGCTCCGCCGAGGACCTGGCCCGCGTTCTCGCCGACCAGCGCCCCACGCACGTCTTCTTCACCGCCTGGTCGCGTCAGGCGACGGAGGAGGAGAACATCGCGGTCAACGGCGGCATGGTCCGCGACCTCCTCGCCGCGCTCGCGCACGCTCCCGTCGAGCACGTCGCGCTGGTGACCGGCCTCAAGCACTACCTCGGCCCGTTCGAGGCGTACGGGCAGGGCGCGATGCCCGACACCCCGTTCCACGAGGAGGAGGAGCGCCTCGACGCCCCGAACTTCTACTACGCGCAGGAGGACGAGCTCTTCGCCGCGGCCGGGCGCGCCGGGTTCACCTGGTCGGTGCACCGTTCGCACACGGTCATCGGGCACGCCGTCGGCAACGCGATGAACATGGGGCTGACCCTCGCGGTCGCGGCGTCGATCCACCGTGCCGAGGGCACCCCGTTCGTGTTCCCCGGCTCGCTCACGCAGTGGAACGGACTCACCGACATGACCGACGCGACGATCCTCGCCGAGCAGATGCTCTGGGCGTCGACGTCGGAGGCGGGCCGTGACCAGGCCTTCAACGTGGTCAACGGCGACGTCTTCCGCTGGCGCTGGATGTGGACCCGGATCGCGGAGCACTTCGGCGTCGAGCCGGTCGGCCCGGGGGAGGAGCCGCAGCCGCTCGAGCAGCAGATGGCCGATGCCGAGCCCGTCTGGCGGCGTCTCGTCGACGAGCACGGGCTGATCGAGCCCGACCTCTCCCGCGTCGCCTCCTGGTGGCACACGGACGCCGACCTCGGCCGGAACCTCGAGGTCGTCACCGACATCGGCAAGTCCCGCCTCGCCGGCTTCACGGCGTTCCACCGGACGGTCGACTCGTTCACGGCGCTCTTCGACCGCTACCGCGCGGAGCGCCTGATCCCCTAGCCCGTCGGCCCTCATCCGTCGCCGCTCCGTCGTCCGCCGGACACCCCGTCGACACCCCTCGTCTCCCCGCCGTGCCTAGCGTCACGGCATGGCGGCGAGCGGATGATCGAGCGGGTGGACCCGTTCCTGGGCACGGAGGCGACCGCGCTCCCGGAGCCGACGGGGCTCGCAGCGACGTGGTGGTCGCCGAAGCCGCAGATCGGGAACACGCACCCCGGAGCCACCTACCCCCTCGGCATGGTGTCCGCGTGCTCCTACTCCGGCGCCTATCCGACGGGCTACGGCCGCTACGACCTCGCGCTCGAGGGGGTCCCGCCGACGCTCCACGACGGCCTCGAGGCGAGCGGATTCACCCACTTCCAGCAGTCGGGCACCGGCGCGATCCGCAAGTACTACAACTACCTGCGGGTCACGCCGATGCTCGAGCCGCTCGACGAGCTCGGGTGCAGCTGGGCCCTCGAGGACGAGGTGGCGGAGCCCGGCTACTACGCGGCGACCCTCTCCTCCGGCGTACGGGCCGAGCTCACCGTCGGGCCCGCCTCCGTGGTGCACCGCTACACCTTCCCCGAGCACCGCAGCGCCCGCGTGGTGGTCGACCTCTCCCTCGGAGGTCTGGCGATCCCGAGCGGAGCGACGGTGCCGCTGCGCGCGCAGCTGCACTCGATCTCGCCCGGCGTCGCGGCCGGCGAGGTCGTGATGGAGGGGGCGCCGCTCGCGGTGCACCTGGAGTGCGACGCCCTGCAGTGGCGGCAGATGCTCTGGTACGACCGCCGGCTGATGCCCGGCGGGACCCGGCTCGACTTCGACCACATCCGTCCCACCACGCTGCGCCCCTTCGGGCTGATGTGGGCGGGACCCAGCACGGCAGGGCAGACCGTCGAGCTCCGGATGGGCTTCTCGCTGCGGGGCACCGACCGCGCCCGTGAGAATCTGCATCGCGACGTCCCTCCTGCGGGCACCGGGTTCGACCAGCGCCGCGATCGCACCCGCAAGACGTGGCGGAAGCGCCTGCGCACGATCGCCGTCGACACCCCGTCCGCCGAGCGCGAGACGATCTTCTCGACCGCGCTCTACCACTCGCTGATCAAGCCGTGCCTCGCCCCCTCCGAGAGTCCGTTCTGGCCGACGGACGGACCCTTCGTCTTCGACATCAGCACGATGTGGGACATCTACCGCACTCAGCTCCCGCTGCTCACGATGCTGCTGCCGGAGCGGGCGGTCGAGATCGCGGCTGCGCTCCTCACCATCTGCGAGGAGGAGGGCAACTTCCCGATCGGCTACCGGATGGCCAAGGGCAGCGACCGGTTCTCGCGCCAGGGCAGTGCCCTCGCGCACACCTTCCTCGCCGACCTCTGTCGGCTCGGGCTGCCCGGCATCGACTGGGACGCCGCTCTCGTGCACATGAGCGAGGACCTCAAGCGGATGTACGGCGAGGAGTTCCTCGCCGCGGGGGAGGCTCACCCGATCAGCCACACGCTCGACCTGGCGCACGGCTACTGGTGCACAGCGGTCGTGGCCCGCCACGTCGGCGATCTCGAGCTCGCCGAGCAGCTCGAGGAGCGCGCCGCGCAGTGGGTGAACGCGTTCGACCTCCGCTCCGGCCTGCTCAAGGACTCGACGTACTACGAGGGCACCCGCCACAACTACTCGTTCCGCCTGCTGCACGACATGGCCGGGCGCATCGCCCTCAGCGGAGGGGACGAGGGCTTCGTCGCCCAGCTGGACGAGTTCTTCGGCTACGGAGCCGAGCCGGTCGTCCAGCCCGGGCTGCGCCCCGAGCGGAGCGAGATGCTCGCGGGAGCCGAGCTCGGACGCTTCGAGGGGCTCAACAACGAGCCCGACATGGACTCGCCGTGGGCGTACCACTACGCGGGACGGCCTGACCGGACCGCCGAGATCGTGCACGGCGTGCTGCACCAGCGGTTCGGAGCGGGCCGGGGAGGCCTGCCAGGGAACGACGACTCCGGCGGCCTCAGCTCCTGGTACGTGTGGGCGAGCCTCGGGCTGTTCCCCGTCGCCGGGCAGGGCCTGGTGCTGGTCAACGCGCCGAGCTTCGCGCGCGCGTCGGTGGCGATCGGAGGGGCCGACCTCGAGATCCGGACCACCGGCTTCGTCGAGCCCGAGCCGGGTGGGCCGGTCCAGTACGTGCAGTCGGCCGAGTTCGACGGCGCGCCCCTCCTGACGAGCGTCCTGACCGCGGCCGCCCTCCATCGCGGCGGCGAGCTGCTCCTGCACCTCGGTCCGGAGCCCTCCGACTGGGGGACCCTGCCCGAGCACCGGCCGCCCTCGTGGCCGGCGCGCCGGCACTGACCCCCGCTCGCTGTCACCCCCGCTACCACCGACCCCGCGCGTCCGGCCTCCGCCGCCGCACCCGACCGACGACCCCTGAAGGAGACCCATGGACCAGAGCACGCACGCGAACACCGTGCAGAACAGACTCGTCATCGTCGTCCGCGCCGATCCGGTGATCTGCGGGCACTCCGTCGAAGCGCGCAATCTCGCCGAGACCGCCCGGGAGCGCGGATTCGACGAGGTCCGGATCGTCACCTGGCCGATCGACCGGCTCGAGGCCGCGGGCCTCCCGCTCAAGCCGCTCGACGCCGTGCTGCCCTACAGCGACGGCATCGTCGTGGAGCGGCCGGGACCCGTGGGCGACTACAAGGTCCCGGACGGCCGCTGGCTGGCCGGGATGACCGGGCGCCTGATCGAGCTGTTCACCGACGGCGTCCCGACCGTCTGCCTCTCGCTCTACCTGAGCCCGCACACGCTCGTCGTGGCCGACGCCCTCCGCGCCGCCTGGAGCACCGGACTGCCCGTCGAGGTGACCACGATCGCCGAGGCCGTCGGCTCCGACGTCACGAACGTGGTCCGCCGGGCGGTGGAGGAGGGCCGGCTGGGCGCCGCCGCCCACATCCTCTCCTCCTACCTCTCGCAGGACCACTGCGTCGCGGTGTCGGAGTACACGCGCGACCTGATCATCGAGGAGGCGGAGCGCGTCGACGCCGCGCACGGGACGCGCTTCGCTCCGCAGTGCCGGGAGCGCATCGCCGTGTCCTACCCGGCGATCGACGCGGACGCCTACCTCGACCTCGACCCCGGCGTCGTCGAGGAGGTCGTGCGGGCCCGCGGACTCCGGACCGACGGCTACGTCCTCTTCCTCTCGCGCCTGACCGAGGCGAAGGGCGTGGAGGATCTCATCACCGGCTACGAGCGCAGTGCCGTCCACGAGCGCCACGAGCTCGTCATCGCGGGTCGCGGTCCGCAGGAGGCGGAGCTGCGCCGGATCGCGGCGGCGTCACCGCTGGCGCACCGCATCCGCTTCCTCGACGACGTCGGCGACGCGGAGAAGCCCTTCCTGATGGCGGGCTGCGCGGCGTTCGTGCTCCCGAGCAAGCCGCGGCCCGAGTTCGTCGAGACCTTCGGCATCGCGCTGGCCGAGAAGATGCTCGCCGGGGGCGGCCCGATCATCACCACGCTGACCGGCGGCATCGGCGAGGCGATCGGCGAGCACGCCTTCGTGACCCCGGTCGACAGCCCGGACACGATCGCCGCGCTCCTCGACCACGCCGTCCTCGAGCTCAGCGCCGACGATCGCGCACGCCGAGCGGCGGCCGCCCGGGAGTACGCCCTGCAGTTCGATCGGCGGGTCGTGTTCGACCGCCTCTTCGCCCGCCTGGCGCGGCCCGCCGTGGCGACGGCGGCGCTCTAACGGCGGGAGTCCGGAGAGGCCGTCGCTGCGGCGCCCCTCGCGATGAGCACGTCCGGCGAGAGCTGGTGGCGCACGAAGCGGAGCGTGAAGCTGCGGCGGTCTCCTCCGGCGACCCGCTCGGCGAGGACGCGGATGCCGAGGACGGCGACGACGCGCCACTGCTCGGTCTCGTGGGCGACGACGGCGCAGAAGAGGTCGCCCGGGCGCACCTCGTCGACGGTGGTGGTGAGGCTGTTCGTTCCGTGGGTCATCTGGCCGCTCCTGGTTCCGGCGGACCTCGCGGACGGCGCTTCGGGTGCGCCGCGCAGCCGTCCGCCGGTCGCTCGAGAGGGGGGCCCGAGCGGCCGGCGGCCGGTCATGCGTGCGACAGCAGGGACGAGCCCGCCGGAACGACCCCGTGCCGCAGGAGCAGTGTAGGACTGCGACCCTGACCGTGGCGCGGAATGTCAACCACTTGCGAGCGCGCTCCCGGGGTTCTGAGACCCGGAGACGACGGAACCCGCCTCCCGGGCGGGAAGGCGGGTCGTGTCGGTGTGCGGCGGCGGAGCCTGATCGGGAGCGGCTCCGGCGCGGAGGGTCAGGCGGCGGGCTCGGCGCGGCGCAGCGGGACGGCGGCGTTGCTCGTCGGCTCGGGCACGATGCGGAGGCCGGCGCCGCTGTTGGCGCGCTCCATGAGGGCCTCGACCCACTCCGGGTTGATCGTGGGCTGGCGGCTGCCCTTGAACTCGAACTGGATCGGGATGGTCGGGTGCATCCACACGCCGCGGCGGCCGGTGCCGGCCTGGGGGCTCGCGTCGAGGGTGAGCAGGAAGCGCTCGTCGCGGCGGAACTTGTTGATGATGACGATCTGGAGGTGGGCGAGGGCGCGGTCCTCGACCTCGATGGCGGCGGGGGGAGTGCCGTACAGGATGTTGCCCATGGTGTGCTCCGATCTGACGTGCGAGTGGCTGACGTCCGTCACTCTATATCGCTAGAAAGACTTCCTACTAGTTGAGCTAGCTACTTACGTCGCGGAGTGCGTTTTCTGTCCATCGCCGCCGGACGACTCGATTCTCCGACGGATCCGGGCGCGGCAGAAGACCCTCGGAGTGAACTCCTGGGGACGCGCGGCCACGGCCGCGGGGACGCCGGTCAGGCGCGGCGCTGCTCCAGCACGCCGTCGGCGTACTCGCCGATCGGCTCGCCCGCGAGCTCCTGGGCGGCGTCGACCGTCTCGGAGTCGGCCGGGCGCTCGACGATGTCGCGCATCGTCTGCAGGAAGCGGATGACGGTCCCGGCCTCGGAGGGGTTGAGCGTCTCGGCCGCCTCGAGCATGCGGCGGTGCATCTCGTCGAGCGTCTCGCGCACCTCGCGGTGGGAGGTGGGGGTGGCGACGATGCGGATGGCCCGGCGGTCGCTCGGGTGCGGCTCCCTGACCACGTGCCCGCTCTTGACCAGCCGGTCGATCAGCACGGTCGTGGAGGCGGAGGAGATGCCGAGGTAGGAGGCCAGGTCCTTCGGGCTGACGTGCACGCCCTTCTGCTGGCGGCGCATGAGGAACTGCACGGCCAGCAGGTCGTTCTCGCCCATGCCCATGGATCCGCGGGTCCGTCGGCGCATCGCGGCCTCCGCCGTGCGGAAGGCGCGCATCGCGGCGAGGACCTCCACCGCTCCGGGCTCGGTCGCCTCACCCGAGAACCAGAAGGCCCCGGGTCGCTTCAGCGTGACCTCATCCATGCCGAACAGTCTAGACAGTCTCGTAGCAAGAACATCTAGACAAGCCAACCTCCCCCGAGGTGCTTGCCTGGAAGGGCGGCGACCACTACGAAGGGACTACTAGTTAGACGAGCTAGTGACTCATTCGCGAAGGGAGCTGCCCGTGCTGGACGAACTCGACCGCCTGCAGCCGCTCCCCGCCGACGTCGTGGATCCGCTGGTCGGCTCCACCCTGGCCGGTCGCTACCTCGTGCTCGAGCGGGTGGGGGAGGGCGGCAGCGCCGTCGTCTACCGCGCCCGCGACCTCCGCCTCGCCCGCCAGGTCGCGGTCAAGGTCCACCGCGACGTCCCGGACACCCCCAACGAGCGGGCGCGTCGCGAGCGCGAGATCCGCTTCTTGATCGACTCGCGTCACGCGTCCGTGGTGGACGTCCTCGACCAGGGCGAGATCCCCGGCGAGGAGGGCGACCTCGCGTTCCTCGTCCTCGAGTACTTCGACCGCAGCGACCCGGCGGCCGACTGGTTCGGCTCCGGCGATCCGCGGCTCATCGCGGAGGTCGGCGCTCAAGTGGCCGACGCTCTCGCGCACCTGCACGCGCAGGGCGTCCTCCACCGCGACGTGAAGCCCGAGAACGTCCTCGTCCGCTCGCGCGCCACCGCATCCGGCTTCTCCGCGCACGAGGCCAAGCTCAGCGACTTCGGGATCGCCCGCTCGGTCGACGACGCCCGGCTCACCCGCTCCGACGTGCTGGTGGGCACCGCCGCGTACCTCAGCCCCGAGAGCCTCGGCTCCGGCCCGGTCGGACCGGCGTCCGACGTCTACTCGCTCGGGCTGGTCCTGCTCGAGGCCGTCTCGGGCCGCAGGGCCTACACCGGCACGACGCTCGAGATCTCGATCCAGCGCCTCCACCACGCGCCCGTCGTCCCGGAGTCGGTCCCGGCGGAGTGGCGCGAGCTGCTGACCGCGATGACCGCTCTCGATCCGGCCGACCGCCCCTCCGCCGAGGAGGTGGCACGCCGGCTCTGGGCGCGCCTGGCCGGCGGCCCCGCCGCAGCCCCCTCCCGCAGCGGAGTCACGGGCACGGTCGCCCTCGTCGCCGCGGGCCTGGTCGGCGCGGTGACGGCCCTCTCGCTCACCGGCTGGCTGGGCTGAGCGCCCCGAGCGGTCCTCGTCCGCTCAGGTTCCTCGCGAGCGTGCTCCCGTAGGCTCCGGGCGACCCTCGACCGACCCCGAGCCGCGTCGCCGCGGACCGAACGGAGCCGATCCCATGAGCCCGCGCCGCCTCTTCCGCCTGCTGTCGATCGTCGAGGCGGTGACCTGGACTCTCCTGATCGTCGGGATGCTGCTGAAGTACGCGGCCGGAGCCGGCGACTGGCCGGTGAGCGTCGCCGGGCCGATCCACGGGTTCGCGTTCCTCGCCTACGGAGCCGCGGCCCTGGTGCTCGCGGTGAACCAGCGGTGGTCGGCGGGCGCGACGGCGCTCGCGGTCGTCAGCGCGGTCGTGCCCTACGCGACCATCCCGCTGGAGCGCGGCTTCGAGCGCCGCGGCCTGCTGGAGGGCCCGTGGCGGACGCACGCGACGGACGACCCGCGCGACCGGCGTGTGACGAGCAGACTCCTCCGCTGGGCGCTCGCGCGGCCCGTGCTCGCCGGGGCGCTGGTCCTGGCTCTGGTCGCCGTGGTCTTCGCGGCGCTGCTCGTGGTCGGCCCGCCCGGGGGCGGCGAGGCCTGATCCCGCGCGCGGCGTGCCTCAGACGGGGCGCGTCTCCGCGTCGATGAGGATCTCGGCGGCGCGACGCGCGTGCAGGGCGGCCTCCGGGGTTCCGGCGATGGCCGCGGTGGTCTGGGCGCCCTCGGCGAGGATCGCGAGCTGCGCGGCGAGCTCGGCGCCGCCACCCGCCTCCTCGGCGAGGGTCGCGAGGAAGCGCTGGAACGTCTCCTTGTGGTCGCGCGCCATCTCGGCGACCATCGGGTTCGACGAGCCGAGCTCCCCGAAGGCGTTGATGAAGCCGCAGCCGCGGAACGAGTCCTCGGAGAACCAGTCGAAGAGGAAGTCGTAGATCGCGAGCAGCTTGCCGCGAGGTCCGTCCGCCGCGGCGACCCGGGTGGTCACGCCGAGGGTCCACTGCTCGTGCCGGCCGTGCAGGACGGCGACCACCACCGACTCCTTGCTCGGGAACTCCGAGTAGAGGCGCTTCAACGAGACGCCCGCGGCCGTGCGGAGCTCGTCCATCCCGACCGACTGGATGCCGCGCTCGTAGTAGAGCCGGTCGGCGGCCGCGAGGATCGCCTCGCGGGGAGGGCGCTCGTCGAGGATCGGGGACATCCCTCCATGGTAGGCGGTACCAGAACGGGCGTTCTCGGTCGGCTGCCGCGCTCTCCGCAGGGGATCCGGGGGTCGGACGCTGCTGCTAGCGTCGCGCTCGGGTGCGCAGGCGCCCGGGGACGGGAGGCGGACGCATGGTCGTCGCGATGCAGGCCGAGGGATTCGACGGGCCGGAGGCGCTGCGCGCCGTCGAGGTCGATCCGGGGGAGCCGGCGCCCGGCAGGGTGCGGATCGCGGTGCGCGCAGCGGGCGTGAACCCGGCCGACGCGAAGCTCCTGCGCGGGATGTTCGGGCGCGGACGGGTGCCGGTCCGGCCGGGCAGCGAGGTCTCCGGAGTCGTGACCGCGGTCGGCGAGGGGGCCGAGGGGCCGCTCGGCCCGATCCGGGTGGGCGACGAGGTCGTGGCGTTCCGGGTCTCCGGCGGCTACTCCGCCGAGCTGGTCGCGCCCGCGAGCGCGGTCCTGCCCAAGCCCGCCGGGCTCGGCTGGGCGGCGGCCGCGGGCCTGCTGCTGGCCGGGACGACCGCCGAGCACCTCGTCGAGGCCACCCGCGTCTCCTCCGGGGACACCGTCCTGGTGCACGGGGCGAGCGGGGCCGTCGGCTCGCTCGCGGTGCAGCTCGCGGTCGCCCGCGGAGCACGGGTGCTGGGCACCACGAGCGAGCGCGGCGAGGAGGTCGTCCGCCGCTTCGGCGCGGAGCCGGTCCGCTACGGCGCCGGGCTGGAGGAGCGCGTGCGCGTCTTGGCCCCCGGCGGCGTCGACGTCGCGCTGGACACGGCGGGCACCGACGAGGCGCTGGACGCCTCGGTGGCTCTGGTCGCCGACCGCTCGCGCATCGCCACTGTGGCCGGCTTCGAGCACGCCGCCCGCCTCGGCGACATCCTGCTGCTCGGCGGCGGACCGGGAGCCGATCCCGGCACCGCGCTCCGCGACGCCGCCCGGCCGGGCCTGCTCGACCGCGCCGGTCGCGGGGAGCTCGAGGTCGTGCTCGGGCCCTCCTTCCCGCTGACCGAGGCGGCCGCCGCGCTCGCCCTCGTCGAGTCGGGCCGCGCGCGCGGCAAGACGGTCCTGCTCCCCTGAACGAGACGTCCTCCCTCGACCTGCCGGCCCTCGGGCCCTTCGACTCAGCCGGCGCCGCGAGCCTCCTCCGCAACCACGCCCTCCCCGGAGTGGAGCGGGTCTCGGCCGACGGCCGACGCCTGGAGCGCCTGCTCACCCTCGACGGGGCGCCGCGGCCGATCGTGCTCGAGGTGACGGAGACCGGGCTGCGGGTGGAGGCGGAGCCGGACGTGCTGACGCCGGCGGCCGCGGTCGTCCGAGCCTGGTTCGACCTCGACTCCGACGTGGTGGCGATCGGCGCCGAGCTCTCGCGGGACCCGCTGCTCGCCCGCTCCGTCGCGGCCCGGCCGGGGCTGCGCGCGACGCAGTACCCGGAGGCGTTCGAGGCGGCGGTCATGGCGGTCCTCGGCCAGCAGGTGTCCGTCGCCGCGGCCCGGACCTTCGGCGGACGCACCGCCGCGGCCTTCGGCGCCCCGGGGGAGCGCGGTCTCCTGGCCTTCCCCGCACCCGCCGCCCTGCTCGCCCCGGAGTTCGAGGCGCTGCGCTCGGCGATCGGGATCACCAACGCCCGGGCGCGGACGGTCCGGGCCGTCGCCGAGGCCTTCGCCGCCGGACCCGTGCTCGACCGCGCGGGCGACCTGCCGGAGCAGCGGCGCGCGCTCCTCGCGATCCCGGGCATCGGGCCGTGGACGGCCGACTACCTCGCGCTCCGGTTCCTCGGCGATCCGGACGCCTTCCCCGCCGGCGACCTGGTGCTGCGGAAGGCGCTCGGCCGGGTGAGCACGGCGGAGGCGGAGGCGGCGTCGCAGGCGTGGCGGCCGCACCGGGCGCACGCGGCGTTCCACCTGTGGGCGAGCACCGGAGCGGTCTGAGCGGGTGGACGACCCGAGTCGAGAGCCGCGCCCGGACCGGCGGCCGGGACCGGCCGCCGACGGATCAGGTCAGGTACTCGACGTCGTCGTACAGGATCGGCGCGTCCTCGGCATCCGGATCCTCGACCGGGACGTCCTCGTGCTCGAGGATGACCGCGACGCCCGGGGAGACCAGCACGCAGACCTCGCGCTCGCCGGCGACCGTGAAGCTCACCATGTCGCCGCGGTTGCGCACGGCCTCGACCAGGCGCTTCTCGAGCTCCTCGGTGTCGAGGGAGACGGCGAGGAGGAAGCGGCGGCCGTCGATGCTGAGCGTGGTGCGCCGCATCGTCGCCTCGGGCTCGGGAGGCGTGCCGCGTCCGCCGCGGCCCGGCGTGACCGCCTTGACCCGCAGCGACGAGGCGTGCATCCGGATGACGGCGTTCACGAGCCCGCCTCCGGGCGCGACTCGTGGTGGCGGCGGCCGCCGGAGCGGCGGTCCTCCTTCATCTCGGACTCGAAGAGGTGGCGGCGTCCGCCGGCGAGCTCGTCGCGCGCGGCGCGCTCCTGCTCCCGGAACGCGGCGTAGTAGGTGTCGTCGTAGTCCTCGACGATCTGGAAGGTCCAGCGCCCCTCGATGACGTTGCGGCCGACGAGCTCGGCCTCGATCCGCTCGGCGGTCGCGGCGTGGCCGGCCTCGCGCAGCGCGTCGACGGCCTCGCCCAGAGCGAGGTCGGCCGCGCCGGTGAGCCGGTGGAAGCCGTAGAGCAGACCGCGGGCGTGCTCGACCGTCTCGAGCGCCTCCGAGAGCTTCCCGAGCGCCGCCACGGTGGCGTCGTCGAGACCCTCCGGGCGCAGGTGCGCGGAGTCGGGGTGGTCGTGTGAGCTGCTCATCCAGGTGAGCTTAGGCCGACCTAAATGCTCTGTGACCCCCTTGCGCCGCCGCCGGGAATGGTTCGTGCCCGGAACGGCAGGGCGGTCAGGTGCACGTCGCGGAGCACTCCGTCGTCGGCGACGGCGGTCAGGAAGGTGCAGGCCGGCTGGCGCCTCCGATCCGTCGGGGAGCCCGGATTGAGCAGGCGGAGACCCGCCGGGGAGACGGTGTCCCAGGGGATGTGGCTGTGCCCGAAGACGAGCACGTCGGCACCCGGATGGGCGGCGTCGGCGCGGGTCTCGCGGCCGGTCGCCGCTCCGGTCTCGTGCACCACGCGGACGTCGAGGCCGGCGATGCGCGCGCGCGCGACCTCGGGCAGGCGGGCGCGCAGCGGCTCCGGATCGTTGTTGCCCCACACGGCCAGCAGGAGCGCCGCCCGCTCCTCCAGCGCGTCCAGCGTCGCCTCGTCGACCCAGTCGCCCGCGTGCACGACCAGGTCTGCCTCGTCGACCGCGTGCCACACCTCGTCCGGGAGGGCCTTCGCCCGCTTCGGGAGGTGCGTGTCGGCGAGCAGGAGGAGGCGGACCGGACCGTCGACCTCGGGTGGAGAGCCGTCGGGGCCGGGCTGGAGCAGGGGCATCAGCGGGCGGGGCCGGGCGTCGGCTCCACTCCGCCGTCGGCGCCGGGCTCGGTCGCGGTGCCGGAGCTGCGGAGGCGGGCGTCGAGCGCCTCGAGGTCGGCGGCGAACCAGAGGTGGTCGCCGCGGTTCGACTCGACGACGAAGGCCTGCAGCGCGCTCGACTCCGCCACCGGTCCGCTGACGTCGCCGAGGATCACCAGCCGCTTGCCGTACGAGACGAACTTCTGCACGAACTCGCCGGCGATGCCGGAGCGCAGGCGGAGGAACTCGGGGTCGAGCCGGCCGACGGGCACCACGATCGTCTCGACATCGCCGCCGTAGGTCTCGCAGATGAGCGCGATCGCGTCGTCCGGGGTCGAGAGCGCGCCTCCGTCGTCGTCGACGAGCAGGAGGGGGACGCCCTGGCGGGTCTCGGTTCTCATCGGGCCAGCCAAGCACGTCGGCCGGGGAGAGGCGAGCAGTGCCGTCCGGGCCTCCGCTCGGGGCGTCCCCTCCTGCGCCGGTCGTGCTTGCGGGGACACGCCGATCAGGCGTCCGGACGGGCTGCCCGCACCGCCGCTACGAGCCCGGCAGCTCGACGCGGCGCTTGAAGCCCACGTGCGAGTCGACGAAGCCCAGGCGCAGGTAGAAGCGGTGGGCGTCGGTGCGGGCGGCGTCCGAGGTCAGCTGGACGAGCGGCGTGCGGAGCTCGATCGCAGCGACGTCCAGCACCCAGCGCATCAGGGCCGTGCCGATCCCCGCCGACCGCTCGGCGCTCGCCACCCGGACCGCTTCGACGAGCAGGCGGGAGCTGCCGCGGCGCGCCATCCCGGGGATCACGGTCAGCTGCAGCGTGCCCACCACGGCTCCGGTGCGGTCGATCGCGACCACGAGATCGTTGCCCGGGTCCTGCGCGATGCTCCGGAAGGCGGACTCGTAGGCGGCCCCGTCCTCCTCGGCGGCGACGTCTCCGCGCCCGGCGCTGATCGGGTCGTCGGAGAGGAGCCGGACGAGCGCGGGGAGGTCGTCGAGCACCGCGCGGCGGAGGAGGAGGCTCCTCTCCTCGGGGCCGGCGTCGCAGGGGAGGGTCAGGTCGGCGATCATGCCCTCATCCTCCCGCGGCCGCTCGCTGCTCCACCCCGCGAGCGGTGGTCGGAGGCGGGCAGGACGCGGCTGAGAGCGGCAGGGGGATCCTGGTGCCCGGTCCGCACGTCCACGCGCCGCGTGCCGCAGCCGGCGCAGCGGACGTACACGACGACGCCCTCGCTGGTCCGGTGGGCCGACTCGGTCGTCCAGCCGTGCTCGTGCGGATCGACGGCGGGGGCGAGCGGCTCGGAGGGGTGCGGGGAGGGTGTGGAGGTGCGCATGGGAGCCACTGTGCTGTCATGGTCTTATGCAGCTCAACCCTTACGGCGAGTACGCGGTCCTGCTCGCCGCCTCCCTCGCGAACGACTGGCCGTCCGACCGCGAGGGCATCGAGGCGCGCACGCGCGAGTTCGGCATGACGATGGCCTTCGAGTCCGGCCCGGACGACCACGCCCGGACACGCGACGTGATCGACGAGTGGCTGGAAGTGGTCGACGCGCCGACTCCGAGCGACCGGGCGACGTCGCTGAACCGCCAGATGGCCGCGATCGCCGCGTATCCGCGCCTGACCGACCACGACGACGAGGGCTGGCACCTGCACTACCGCGACCGGGACCAGTCCCTGGCGCACGTCCTCCACGCCGTCATCGCGGTGGGCACGGCGCTGCACCTGACGACCCGGGGGATGAGCCGCCTCCTGCGGTGTGAGGCCGGTCGGGCGTCGGGCGACCACTGCAGGAACGTCGTCGTCGACGTGACGCGGAACGGCCGGCAGCGGTACTGCTCCGTCCGCTGCGCGAACCGGGCCGCGGTCCGGCGGCACCGCCTGCGGCACGCGGAGTGAGTCCGCGCGGCCCCGTCACTCCGCCGCGTCGCCGCCCGGCTTCATCCAGAACGGGGAGTAGTGGTAGCCGTCGAGGTCGTCGAACTGGCGCTGGTACATGAAGGGGTAGTCGTCGGTGTCGCCGATCCGGCCGCCCGCGGCGGCGGCCCGCTCGACGAGCTCGTCGACGGCCTCGCGGCTGTCGAGGTCGAACGAGACGGTCACCTTCGAGGGGGTGCCGGGGGCGCCGATCAGCTCCTCGGTGGCGCCGACGCTCTCGTACATCGCGCGGCTCGCCAGCATGACGGACGTGCCGGGACCGATCGCGAAGCAGGAGACGTCCTCGCGGGACATCTCGGCGTTCAGGGTCCAGCCCAGCGCGGTGTAGAAGGCGGTGGCGCGCTCGACGTCGTCGACCGGGCAGGTGATGAAGAGGCTCATGCGCTCACCCTCGCCACCTGCGGGCGGGCCGTCAAGAGCTCCGCGAGGGAACTCCGGACGGCCCGCCGGGACTCAGCGGAACGACCGCAGCCGCAGGCTGTTCAGCACGACGAAGACGCTCGAGAACGCCATCGCGGCGCCGGCCACGAGCGGCCCCAGGAGTCCGGCCATCGCGAGCGGGATCGCGGCCACGTTGTAGGCGAAGGCCCAGAACAGGTTGCCCCGGATGACCGCGAGGGTGCGGCGCCCGAGGCGCAGGGCGTCGGGCACCCGGCCGAGGTCGTCGCCGACGAGGGTGATGTCGCTCGCCTCGATCGCCGCGTCCGATCCGGCGCCCATCGCGATCCCCACGTCCGCGGCGGCCAGCGCGGCGGCGTCGTTCACACCGTCGCCGACGAAGGCGACGTGGCGGCCCTCCGCACGGAGGCGCTCGATCACGGCGAGCTTCTCCTCCGGCAGCACCTCGGCGACGACCTCGTCGATGCCGACGGCCGAGGCGACGGCCTGCGCCGCCCGCGGGTTGTCGCCGGTCAGCACCATCACCCGCAGGCCCCGCTCGCGCAGGGCGCGGACGGTGCGGGACGCCTCCGGCCTCGGCTCGTCGCGGAGGACCGCGAAGCCGCGCAGCGCCCCCTCCCAGCCGACGCCGACGACGGTGCCGCCCTCGGCGGTCGCTCGCTCGGCGCGCTCGGCGAGACCGCCCGGCGCGAAGCCCCACTGCTCCTCCAGCCAGCGCAGCCGGCCGGCGACGACCAGGCGGCCCTCGACCCGGGCGCGCACGCCGAACCCGGTGCTGGAGCGGAATCCGGTCGCCTCGGGGACGTCGAGGTGCGCGGCCCCGGCCACGATCGCTGCGGCGAGCGGATGCTCCGACCCGCGCTCGACGGCGGCGAGCAACCGCAGGCTCTCGTCGTCGCTGGACTCGACGACCTGGAACGCGCCCGTGGTGAGCGTGCCGGTCTTGTCGAGCACGACCGTGTCGATCCGGCGCCCGGCCTCGAGCACCTCCGGCCCGCGGAGGAGGATCCCGAGCTGGGAGCCGCGGCCGGTGCCGACGAGGACGGCGGTCGGGGTGGCCAGGCCCAGCGCGCACGGGCACGCGACGACGAGGACGGCGACGGCGGGAGAGACGGCGGCGGCGAGGTCGGCGCCGGCGATCAGCCAGCCGGCGAGGGTGGCCAGGGCGAGCACCACCACGACCGGCACGAAGACGGAGGAGACGCGGTCGGCGAGCCGCTGGATGCGCGCCTTGCCGGCCTGCGCGTCCGAGACGAGGCGGCCCATCCGCGCGAGCGTGGTCTCGGAGCCGACGCGGTCGACGCGGACGGTGAGCAGGCCGTGGGCGTTGAGCACTCCGCCGGTCACGGTCGAGCCGGGGCCGACCTCGACCGGCACGCTCTCGCCGGTGAGCATGCTCGCGTCGATCGCGCTCGAGCCCTCGAGCACGGTGCCGTCGGCGGCGACGGTCTCGCCGGGGCGCACGCGGAGGACGTCGCCGACGGCGAGCGAGGACGCGGGCACGCGCTCCTCCTGTCCGTCGGCGGCGACGCGCACGGCGTCCTTCGCGCCGAGGCGGAGGAGCGCCCGGAGCGCCGCACCGGCGTCGCGCTTCGACCGCGCCTCCAGGTAGCGGCCGGCCAGCACGAGGACAGGGACGGCGGCGGCGACCTCGAGGTAGATCTCGTCGTGGCCGGAGCGGCTGCCCAGCAGCTCGAACGGCATGCTCATGCCGAGCCGCCCGGCGTCGCCGAGGAACAGAGCCCAGACCGACCAGGCGAAGGAGGCGCTGACCCCGAGGCTGATCAGGGTGTCCATGGTGGTGGAGCCGTGCCGCAGCGCCCGCCAGGCGTTGCGGTGGAAGGGCAGCGCGCCCCAGACCGCGACCGGTGAGGCGAGGGCGAGGCACAGCCACTGCCAGTTCGCGAACTGCAGCGGCGGGATCATCGAGAGCAGGACCACCGGCACGGCGAGCAGGGCGGAGACGCGGAGCCGGGTGCGCAGGGCGCGCCGCTCGCGGTCGTCGTCGCTCTGCTCCTCCTGCTCCTCCGTGGGAGCCGCCTCGCCGGTGGAGGGGACCGTCGCGCTGTAGCCCGCGGCCTCGACGGCGGCGATCGCGTCGGCCGGAGTCGTGCCGGGCGGGAGGGTCAGCGTCGCGCGCTCGAGGGCGAGGTTGACGGTCGCGTGGACGCCGGGGAGCGCGTCGAGGCGCTTCTCGACCCGCGCGACGCAGGAGGCGCAGGTCATCCCTCCGATGGCGAGCTCGAGCGGGGTGCCGGTGGTCTCGGCCACGTCAGCTCAGGGGAGCGAGGCGGTAGCCCGCGTCGGCGACGGCGGCGGCGATCTCCTCGCGGCCGAGCGGCCGGGAGGAGCCGACCGTGACGGTCGAGACCCCGGCGGGGGCGAGGGACACGTCGACCGCCGAGACCTCGGGGTAGGCGGCGAGCTCCTCGGTGACGCTGCGGACGCAGTGCTCGCAGGTCATGCCCGCGACGCCGAAGCTCTGCACGGACGCGGCCGACAGGGAACCCTGCGCCGCGTGGCCGGCGTCGGAGCGGCCGGCGCCGCCGTGGCCGCCGCACGCGCAGGCGCCGCCTCCGCCGCAGCCGCACCCTCCCGTCGATCCGCTCGCGGTCAGGCCGAGGTCGATCCTGGTGCTCATGGGTCCTCCTGTGTGGTGCGTCCGGTCCGATCCGGTCGATCGGCCCGGTGGGCGTCCGGTCGGCACGCCGGTCGTGGCATACCCCCGGGGGGTACTCCATGGTAAGCCCGCCGGGCCCTCTCGGCAAGGCGGGAGGGCGGAGGAGGGATGATCTCAGGGGCGGCTCGGAGCCGCGCGAGGAGGGAGGGGCGCATGGATCCCGCATCGACGCCGCACTGGGGCGAGCCCCCGCCGCGCACGCCGCCGGCGGTCCCGCTGCCCCCGCGCACGCGGTTCGAGCCGACGGCGCTGCTCGCCGCGCCCCTGCCCGCCCCGGCCGCCGTCCGGGCCCGGGTCCGCCAGGCCGCCCCGGAGCGGCAGCGCCGGCTGGCGGCGCTCGCCGCGGTCACCGAGGGGTTCGCCGTCCTGCGCACTCCCGAGCTCGCCCGGGCGCTGCGCCGGATCGCGGCACCCGCCTCCGCCGCTCCGGCCGCCGCCGCCGCAGTGCTGGCCGTCGGCCGCGACGGACTCGAGCTCGCCGCCGAGCGCGCGGACGCCCTGCGCATCGCCGAGTGGGATCGGATCGTCTCGGTGGGCGTCGGCACCTCGCCCTCGGGTGCCCACCGGGTCCGCGCGCTGGTCCTGACGGTCCTCGCGCCGCCGCCCGCCTCCGCCGTCCTGCGTGCGGCGAGGCGGCGCCCGCGCACCGTCCTCGTGCCCCTGGTCGTCGCCGCCCCGGCCGCTCTCGGCTGGCGCGTGGCCGACGACCGCACGTTCCTCCTCGCTCTCGACCGCCTGCAGCGCGCCCTCGAGGAGCGTGCCCGGTGAGGGCGCGGCTCCGCTTCGCCCTCGCGGCCGTCGCCGTGCTCGGCCTGGGCCTGGCGCTGCGGTTCGTGCTCACGGGGCTGCTCGCCGACCTCGCCGGCGGAGTGGCCTACGTCGTGCTGGTGGCGCTGCTGATCGCGGTGCTCCTGCCGCGCATCCCGGGCGTGACGGCTGCCGGGATCGCGCTGGCCTGGTCGATCGCGATGGAGCAGCTGCAGGCGATCGGAGTCGCAGCGCGCCTGGTCGAGCTGTGGGCGCCGCTCCGCCTCGTCGTCGGCACCACCTTCTCCTGGCTCGACATCGCGGCCTACGTCCTCGGCGCGGTCGTCGCCGCGGCCGTGCACCTCGCCGTCGCTCCGCGCGAGCAGTCCGCCTGACGGGAGTCCGCGCCCCCCGTCTTCTGTTCGCCCGTCGGCCGGGCTGCCGCGGGGCGTCCCGGCGTCCGCCGAGGCGCCGGCCTCGCCCACCGGACCGCCGAGGTGTTCGTGCGCTCCCCGAGGCGCCGCCGTCCCCGCGGTGCCTCGCCGGCGGACGCGGTGTCTCGCCGCAGGAGCGACGCCGACCGGAGGAGCGACGCCGACCGCCGGAGCGGCGCGGTCCCTCCGCCCCCGCGCCCCTGATTAGGGTGAAGCCATGAGCGAGCCGGCACTCCCCGAGACGACGGCCCCGCGGGCCTCGGCCCCGCACGACCACCGCCGCGACCGGCGCATCCCCGAGCCCGTCGACCGGTTCGCCACCGGCGAGGAGTACCCCGAGTACCGCGTCGACCTGGAGCGGATCCGCTTCTCGCCCTACTTCGCCCGCCTCTCCGCGGTGACCCAGGTCATCTCGCCCTCGGGCGTCGGCCAGGTCGTGCACAACCGGCTCACGCACTCGATCAAGGTCACCGCGGTCGCCCGGGCGATCGCGATGCAGCTGACCACCACCGATCCCGCCCAGCGCGAGCTGGTCGAGCGGCTCGGCGGCTGCGACCCGGTGGTCGTGCAGGCCGCGGCCAGCGCGCACGACCTCGGCCACCCTCCGTTCGGCCACCTCGGCGAGCAGGCGCTCGACCGGCTCGCGCGCGAGCGGCTGGGGCTCGCGGAGGGCTTCGAGGGCAACGCGCAGTCGTTCCGGATCCTCTCCGAGCTCGACGTCTGCGAGACGGTGGAGGTGGGGCTGAACCTCACCGCCGCCTCCCGTGCCGCCGTGCTCAAGTACCCGTGGGGGCGGACGGTCCACCGCCCCGGCATCGACTCCGCCGACCCGACCGAGCTGCCCCGCGGCTCGACCGCCAGCCGGTGGGAGACCGCACCGCCGAAGTTCTCGGCGTACACGCTCGACCTCGACGACCTGCTCGACGCCCGCTCCGGCTTCGCCGCGATCGCCCCCTGGCAGCAGACCCTCGAGTGCTCGGTGATGGACGTCGCCGACGACATCGCCTACTCGCTGCACGACCTCGACGACTTCTACCGCGCGGGAGTGCTGCAGCAGGCGGCCGTCGCCGTGGAGTTCCGCGCGTTCCTCCGCGAGCAGAACGCGCTCGCCGCCCTCGACGCCGAGGAGCTGTGGGCGCGCGCACCCGGGCACTCGCTCGAGATGCTCCGCCGGAGGCTCGTGGCCCGCGACCCGTGGATCGCGAGCGACGAGCACTTCCGCGCCTCCGTGGAGCGGGTGTCGACCGAGCTGGTCGAGGGGCTCCTCGCGCTCCCGTTCGACGGATCGACGCGCACCGAGCGCGCGATCGAGGCCTTCGTCTCCTCCTGGATCGGCCGCCTGCAGCGCTCCGTGGTGGTGCTCGCCGAGCCGAACGTCCGCTCGGGCCACCTCTCCCTCCTCCCCGACGCCTGGCACGACGTGGCCGTGCTGAAGTTCGTGCACACGCGCTTCGTGATCGACCGGCCGGACTTCGCCACCTACCAGCGCGGCCAGTCGCAGGTGCTCGAGACGCTGGTGACCCACCTCGACGCCTGGCTCGAGGACCCGCGCGACGGCTCGCGGGCTCCGCAGAAGCTGCTCGACCTGATCGAGCTCGCGACCGACGGCTACTTCCGCCTGCGCGCCGACCACCCCGACTGGCTCCCGGCGGACGAGCGCGGCCGGCCGACCTCCGACCCGGCCGCGCTGCAGCGGCTCGGCCGGGGGCGCGGTGTGGTCGACTACGTCGCGACCCTGACCGATGAGCAGGCGATGGCGCTCGCCGCCCGCCTCCGCGGCGATCGCGAGCCGTGGGCGATGGGGACCTGACGCCCCGGCGGGTGGGTTGACACCGCGCGTCGCGTGTGGCTTCGGCGGCTCCTCGCCCGTCGTTCCGGGGGAGGAGCATCCGCCGGGCCGCCGAGGACGCGTTCCGCGACCGCCCAGCGGGCGTCCAGGAAGCGCAGCCTGAACGACAGCGTAAAATCACGGAGGCACATGCCAGGATCGACAACTCGACAGGGAGTTCCGTTGGACGGAAACGCAACGACCACGCACCGCAACGTCGCATTGCTGTCCGTCGCGACCACGCTGGCTCCGCGCGTGACCACCTCGGCCGAGATCGAGGCGCGGCTCGCTCCGGCGCTCAAGCGCCTGCGGCTCCCCACCGGGCTCCTCCAGCGCGTCGCCGGAGTGCACGAGCGCCGCAACTGGGGCTCCGAGCAGGGCTTCGACGGAGCGGCGATCGACGCGGGCAAGCGCGCTCTCGCCGAGGCCGGCGTCCGCGCCGACCAGATCGGCCTGATCATCAACACGTCGGTGACCCGCAAGCACCTCGAGCCCTCGGTCGCCGTGCGCCTGCACCACGGGCTCGGCCTGCCCTCATCGGCCATCAACTTCGACATCGCGAACGCGTGCCTCGGCTTCGTCAACGGCATGACCCTCGCCGCGCAGCTGATCGACTCCGGCCAGATCCGCTACGCGCTCATCATCGACGGCGAGGACGCCGACGAGATCCAGGTCAACACCATCGAGCGCCTGAGCCGCGAGGGCGTCAAGCGCAAGGACTTCATGAGCGAGTTCGCGAGCCTGACCCTCGGCTCCGGCGCCGCCGCGGCCGTCCTCGGCCCGGCCGACGAGCACCCCAAGGGCCACCGCATCCTCGGCGGCATCACCCGCGCGGCCACGCAGTTCAACGAGCTCTGCGTCGGCAGCGTCGACGGCATGTTCACGGACGCGAAGGCGCTGCTCAAGGGCGGCATGGAGCTCGTCCTCTCGGCGTGGAAGGAGGCCACCCGCGACTGGAACTGGAGCGGGATGGACCGCTACATCACGCACCAGGTGTCGGACGTGCACACCGACGCCTTGGTGAAGGCCGTCGGCATCGACCGCAGCCGCGTCCCCACGACCTACCCCACCCTCGGCAACGTCGGCCCGGCGTCGATCCCGATCACCCTGGCCCAGGAGGCCGAGACCCTGCAGCCCGGCAACCGGGTGCTGCTCATCGGAGTGGGCTCGGGCATCAACACCGCGATGCTCGAGATCGCCTGGTGACCGCGCCCCACCCGGCCGAGCGGATCCGCGGAGCGCTCGGCTCCACGGCCGCCGCGCAGCTGCCCCCGGCCGGGCTCGACGGGCTCGATCCCGCGTGGTCGCGCCTCGTCGACGCTCCGGACGCCCAGGGCGTGCCGCGCCGCTGGCACCTGCTCGACACGGGCGAGGCCCTCGGCACGGAGCCCGTCGGCACCGTCCTCTGCGTGCACGGCAACCCCACCTGGTCCTACCTCTGGCGCCGCCTCGCGGCCGCCACGCTCGAGTCCGCCCGCCGCGGAGGCCCCGCCTGGCGGGTGGTCGCTGTCGACCAGCTCGAGATGGGCTTCTCCGAGCGGACCGGCGCCCTGCACACGCTCGCCGACCGCGTGCGCGAGCTCGCCAACCTCACCGACGTGCTCGGCCTCGACGACGTGGTCACCCTCGGCCACGACTGGGGCGGAGTCGTCTCGCTGGGCTGGGCGGTGGACCACCCGGAGCAGCTGCGCGCCACGATGCTCCTGAACACCGCGATCCACCAGAGCGCCGACGAGCCGATCCCGGCCCCGCTCCGGCTCGCGCTCGCCTCGGGCGTGCTCGGCGCCTCGACGGTCGGCACGCCGGCCTTCCTCGAGACGACCCTCGCGCTGGGGCACCCCGCGCTGCCCTCCGCGGTGAAGGAGGGGTACCGCGCGCCCTACCGGTCCGCGTCGCGCCGCGGCGGAGTGGGCGGCTTCGTCGCCGACATCCCGGTCGACTCCGCGCACCCGAGCGACCCGGAGCTGCAGCGCATCGCCGAGGGCGTCAGCGCCCTGACGACGCCGGCCCTGATGCTCTGGGGCCCGCTGGACCCGATCTTCTCCGACCGCTACCTCGACGACCTCGTCGACCGCCTCCCGCACGCGCAGGTCCACCGCTACGAGGGAGCGGGCCACCTGGTGGCCGAGGACGTCGACTACGCGTCCGCCGTCCTCACCTGGCTGGGCGACCTCTCCGACGGCGAGGAGCCGTTCGGCGGCGACCCCGCCCCCGACGTCCGACGCCCGACCGCGCCGGTCGAGCCGCTCTGGGCGCACCTCGACCGCAACGCGCAGGACGACTCGCTCGCCCTGGTCGAGATGGCGCCTCCCGGAGGCGGCGGGCCCCGCTCGGTCTCGTGGCGCCTGCTCTCGCAGCGGGTCCGCGAGCTCGCCGCCGGGCTCCGCGCCTCCGGCGTCTCCCCGGGCGACCGCGTCTCGCTCCTCGTGCCGCCCGGCGCCGACCTGACGGCGCTGCTCTACGCGTGCCTGCGCATCGGAGCCGTCGTGGTCGTCGCCGACGCGGGCCTGGGCCTGCGCGGTCTCACCCGCGCGGTCCGCGGCGCCTGGCCGGATCTGGTGGTCGGCGCCGTGCCCGGCCTCACCGTCGCGCGGGCCCTCCGCTGGCCCGGCGGCCGGGTCTCGACGCAGACCCTGCCCCGCGCCTCCGCCTCGGCCCTCGGGGTCGACACCTCGCTCGGGCAGCTGATCGAGCTCGGCCGTGCCGAGCTGGCCGCCGACCCGGAGGCGCTGGGCGAGGCGCCCGCCGCCGACGCCGTGGCCGCGATCCTGTTCACCTCCGGCTCGACCGGCCCCGCCAAGGGCGTCGTCTACACGCACCGCCAGCTCTCCGGCGTCCGCGACGCGCTCGCCCGCCAGTATGGGATCGGACCGGGCACCGGCCTCGTCGCGGGCTTCGCGCCGTTCGCTCTGCTGGGCCCCGCGCTGGGCACGCGCTCCGCGACTCCGGACATGGACGTCACCGCGCCCCGGACGCTCACCGCGGCCGCCGTCGCCGCGGCCGCCGCCCGGGTCGACGCGACCGTGCTGTTCCTCTCGCCGGCCGCACTGGCCAACGTCGTGGCCACCGCCGGCGCGCTCGACGCCGACGACCACCGGGCCCTCGCCGGCGTGCGCACCTTCCTCTCGGCCGGCGCCCCCGTCTCGGCGGGGTTGCTCGGCGAGGCGCAGGCGCTCATGCCGAACGCCTCCGCCCGCACTCCCTACGGCATGACCGAGGGGCTGCTGCTCACCGACGCGTCGCTGGAGGGCATCCGCGAGGCCGCCTCCGACGACGATCCGCGCGGCGGCGTCTGCGTGGGCGTGCCCGCCGCGGGCGTCCGGCTGCGGATCGCCCCGCTCGACGCCGACGGCCGCGCCACGGACGAGCCGGAGGAGATCACCGGCACGACCGGCGAGATCGTCGTCTCGGCAGGTCACGTCGAGGACCACTACGAGCGCCTCTGGCTCACCGACCGTGCCGCCCGCGTCGGCGCCGTCCCGGGCGAGCGCTGGCACCGCACCGGGGACGTCGGGCGGATCGACTCCGCCGGCCGCCTCTGGGTCGAGGGCAGGATGCCGCACGTCGTCGTCACGCCGGACGGCGTCGTCACGCCGGTCGGACCGGAGCAGCGGATCGAGGCGCGCGTGGCCTCGGTCGCCCGCGCCGCGATCGTCGGAGCCGGCCCGCGCGGAGTCGCGCAGCTGGTCGCCGTGGTCGAGCTGCGCTCGGGCGCGCGCCGCGTGGTGCTGGCCGAGGAGGCCCTCGCCGCCGAGGTGCGCGCTGCCGTCGCCCGGCCCGTCGCCGCGGTTCTCGTCGTCCCGGCGCTGCCCACCGACATCCGCCACAACTCCAAGATCGACCGGGCCGCGCTCTCGCGCTGGGCCGAGGGCGTGCTCGCCGGCGGCCGGATGGTGGCGCCGTGAGGGTCCTGGTCACCGGCGCGAGCGGCCTGCTCGGCGGTGCGGTGGCCGCGGGCCTCGTCGCGCAGGGGCACGAGGTCCGCACCTTCCAGCGTCGGCCCTCCGGGGTCGCGGGCGTCGAGGAGGCGCGGGGCTCCCTGACCGATCCGCGCGCGGTCGAGGAGGCCGTCGACGCGGCCGAGGGCGTCGTGCACCTCGCCGCGAAGGTCTCGCTCGCCGGCGATCCTGGCGACTTCGACCGCGTGAACATCGACGGCACCCGGCGTCTGCTCGCCGCCGCCGCCCGCGCCGGCGTGAGCCGCTTCGTCCAGATCTCGTCGCCCTCCGTCGCCCACTCCGGCTCCTCGATCACCGGCGACGACGCCGAGCCCGCCGATCCGGACCGGGCCCGCGGCGACTACGCGCGCACCAAGGCCCGCGCCGAGCTGCTGGCCCTCGCTGCCGACGCCCCCGGCTTCGCGGTGGTCGCCGTGCGCCCGCACCTGGTCTGGGGTCCGGGCGACACCCAGCTCGTCGCCCGCATCGTCGAGCGGGCGCGCGCCGGCCGTCTGCCGCTCCTCGGGCACGGCCAGGCGCTGATCGACTCCACCTACATCGACAACGCCGCCTCGGCGATCGTCGCCGCTCTCGGGCGGGCGGAGGAGGTGCACGGCCGCTCCTACGTCGTCACCAACGGCGAGCCGCGCCCGGTCGCCGAGCTGCTCGCCGGGATCTGCCGCGCCTCGGGCGTCGAGCCGCCGCGCTGGTCCGTCCCCGCCTCCGTCGCCCGCGCCGCGGGCTCGCTCGTCGAGCGCGTGTGGGCCGTGCGGCCCGGCGCCGATGAGCCGCCGATGACCCGCTTCCTCGCCGAGCAGCTCTCGACCGCGCACTGGTTCGACCAGCGCCGCACGCGCGCCGATCTGCAGTGGAGCCCGTCGGTCACCCTCGACGAGGGACTGGCCCGTCTGTCCGCCGCCCGCTGAGGCGCCGGCTCCCGAGACAGAGGAACGGACGGGACCCCGTCGCCGAGGCGAGGGGTCCCGTCCGTCCGGGGGCTCCCGCGACGGATCGCGGGAGGGGAGCCGAGGTCAGTCGGCGAGGATGAGATACAGCGCGCGACGGGTCTCGTCGAGCTTGGCGGACGCGGCGGCGCGCTGCGCCTCGGTCGCTCCGCGGAACTGCTGCACGACGCCCATCAGCTTGCCGACGTTCTCCATGAAGGCGCGATCGGCGTCGCTCGCGCCGGGAGTGGCCTCCCAGGCCGCGTCGAGCTCGTCGGCGTGCTCGCGCACGTAGGTGCCGCCCGCGTCCGTGAGCTGGTACTCGGTGCCGCGGCCCTCGCCGACGGCCGTGATGAGGCCCTCGTCGACGAGCTGCTGGAGGGTGGGGTAGACGGAGCCGGGGCTGGGACGCCACGATCCGTTCGTCTTCTCGGCGATGGCCTTGATCAGGCCGTAGCCGTTCGAGGACTTCTCGGAGAGGAGGGAGAGGAGGGCCGCGCGGACGTCACCGCGTCGGGCGCGTCCTCCGCCGCGGCCGAAGGGGCCGCCGAAGCCGGGGCCGAAGCCCGGGCCGAAGCCGAAGCCGGGCCCGAAGCCGCGGCCGTGACCGCCGGGTCCGCGGCGCTGTCCGCGGCCGGGGTGCTCGTGGCGGGAGGAGTGGTCGCCGTCGCAGGAGTCGCGGCGGTCGTCGGAGAAGAAGGTCCTGGAGTTCATGGGTGTGCTGCTCTCTGTCGTGAGGGGATCCCTTTCGATCGGATCCGGTCGCCCGTCGGGAGCGGCTGCTCCCGATCTGTCGGCGATGCAGTAACGATATATCGGTGACGGATCGGATGTCAACACCTGAATTGCCCGTAGCCTGGGAGCTCCCCGTCGATCGAGAGGTCCCGCATGCCGCTTCCCGACTCCGAGCTCGAGGCGTACCTCGACTCCTCCCTCCTCGCCGGGGACGTCCTCACCGGCCGCGCGAGCAACCTCGGCAACCTGCGCGGCCTCGCCGCCCGCGAGCCCGCGCACCTCTACGGGGTGGACGTGGCCGAGGACTGGACGTTCGAGAGACTGCTCGCGCTGATGGGGGAGCGCGTGGGGATCAGCACCGACCCCTCCTTCGAGAGCGGGCAGGACCGGATCGACGCCCGCCTGACGGTCGCGGGGCTCGCCCGCTACCGCGAGCGGTTCGCCGCCGCTGTCCGCGAGGGGGCGCTCCTCCTGTTCGCCACCGCGCACCCCGCGACCCTGATGGACGTCTACCGCCGCTTCGCTGCTGCCGCGACGGAGCGGGGCGCCCGCGTGATCGACGTGAACGCGCTCCCGTTCGCCGCCCCCGACGGCATCCGCGTGCCTCTCGCGGACGAGCACCAGGCCCTGTGGTGCACCGGCGGGGTCACCTGCGTCTACCGCGGGGGAGGGCTGCAGCACACGCACTCGCCGGAGCCGATGGACGCGCTGCTCGACCGCCTCGACGAGCTCGGCGTCCGCCCCGACCTGGTCGTCGCCGACCACGGCTTCGCGGGCGCGGCCGGCCGGCGGGGGCTGCCGGTCATCGCGATCGCGGACTGCAACGACCCGGCGGTATTCGTCGCCGAGGCGCAGGGCTCGATCGAGGTGGTCGTCCCGATCGACGACGGGCTGGCCGTCCACCTCTACGAGCCGGTGATCGACTTCGTCCTCCGCGCCCTCTCGGAGCCCGCGCGCACCTGACGGCTCGTAGAATCGCCTTCGGCTCGTCGCGATCCCGGATCCGACGGGCCGACCGTTTTCGCGAGTCCCCGCACTCGCCCACCACTGCAGACGGAGCATCCGTGACCCAGCCCCACGACGGCCTCCTCCCGCGCTTCGCCGTCGGCGTCGACATCGGGGGGACGTCGATCAAGGCGTCCCTCGTCGACGTCACCACCGGCGAGCGGGCGGCTCGGCGCTTCGCGGTCGCGAACCCGCTGGGCAAGGAGCCCGAGGACTTCGCCGAGGCGATCGCCGGCATCGTCCGCGACGTCTCGCCGATCGCGGGCACGCCCGTGGGCGTCGGCTTCCCCGGGATCGTCCGCGGCGGCGTCGTCCGCCAGACCACCCACGTCTCGCAGCGCTGGGTCGGGCTCGACGCGCAGGCCCTCCTCTCGGAGGCGACCGGGGTCGACGTCGTCGTCGTCAACGACGCGGACGCGGCAGGGGTCGCCGAGCGCGAGTTCGGCGCGATGCGCGGACGCGAGGGCCTCCTCCTGCTGACCACCCTCGGCACCGGCATCGGGACGGCGCTCGTCCACGAGGGCGTGGTGATCCCCAACTCCGAGCTCGGTCACCTGCACATCGACGGTCCCGACTTCGAGCCGCAGGTCGGCTTCTCGGCCGTCCGCCGCGAGGGCATCACCCTCGAGGAGTGGGCGGGTCGCCTCAGCGTCTACTACCGGCACCTCGAGATGCTGCTCTCTCCGCAGCTGTTCGTGATCGGCGGCGCGGCGGCGCACGTCTTCGACGAGTTCGCCCGCTTCCTCGACATCGGCACCGAGATCGTCCCCGCCCGCTTCGGCAACGACGCCGGATTCACGGGCGCCGCGATGGTCGCCGTCTCGCCCGACCGCCTCGCTCCCTGGTACCGCTCCACTCGCGGCGCCCGCCTCGACCCCGGGGCGCCCGCCATCGCCGACTGACCCCCTCCCTGCATCGAGGGATCCCCGACCCGTCGAGGTAATCCGGCGGAGCGGGGTCCCTCGACGGTCCGGGGTTCCCTCAGCGGGCCGACAGGCCGCGGTAGACGGCGTCCAGCCGGGCGGCGGCGGCCGGCCAGGAGTGGGCGGCCGCCCAGTCGACGCCGCCGCGGCCGAGTCGCGCCAGCTCGCCGGGCGAGCCCAGCAGGGTCAGGATCGCCTCGGCCCACGCCGCGGGGGAGTCGGAGTCGAGCAGCACGCCGCTTCCGCCGTCGCGCACCGCGTCCACCAGGCCGGTCGTCCTGCGCGCGAGCACGGGAGTGCCGCTGCCGGCCGCCTCGAGCGCGATCAGCCCGAAGGTCTCGGCCGCCGAGGGCACGAGCGCCAGCTGCGCGCTCCGGAGCCGCTCCGCCACCCGGTCGCGGTCGGCGGCCCCCTCGATCAGCACGCGGTCTCCCAGCGGAGCCGCCGCGGCGCGCACCGCGTCGAGGTACGACTCCCGGCCCGGTGCCGCCCCGCCCACCAGCCGCAGCACCGGCCGCTCCGCCGGCGCCATCGCCGCGAGCGCCTCGACCGCCAGCAGCTGGCCCTTGAGCGGCTGCACCCGGCCGACCAGGACGACTCCGGAGCGCTCGCCGCCGCCCGGGCGGAACCGCGCGTCGACTCCGGGCGGCACCACGACGACCCGGTCGGGATCCGCGCCGTACCCGCTGACGACGTCCTCCCGCTCCGAGGCGCCCGCCACCACGATCGCGTCGGCGGAGGCGAGCACGGAGCGCTCCGCGTCGATCCGCTGCTGCGGCTCCGCGACGTCGCCCGGGGCGAGCCGGGCGTTCTTCGCGAGCGAGCCCGAGTGCATCGAGTGCACGTGCGGCCGGCCGGTGAGCGCCCCCGCGAGGCCCGACACCCAGTAGTGCGAGTGCACGACGTCGGCCCCCTCCGCGGCGCGCGCGAACTCCGGCGCCGCGGACGCCAGCGCGTACTTGTCGCCCGCAGGCACCGGCACGCCGACCACCCGCACACCCGGCGCGAGCATCCGGACGCCCTCACCGCGGGTCAGCACCTCGATCTCCCAGCCGAGCGCAGCCAGCTCCGGGAGCACCGCCGCGAGGTACACGTTCATCCCGCCCGCGTCGCCCGTCGACGGCTGCTCGAGCGGGGAGGTGTGCGCCGAGACGACGGCCAGACGGGGCATCCCTCCATCGTAGGGACGGCCGTGCGTCCTCCACGGATCCCGGCCCGCGGCTCGCAGCGCCTCCGGAATCGGGTTGAATAGACGGATGCGCTCGTTCGAGCGCGGAGAGCGTGAGGTCCATGGCCCGCCAGAGTCCCCCCGGTGAGGTGCTGCCGTCGGCCGCACCCGGGCCGGTGACCGCCGGCCACGAGCCCTTCTCCGAGCAGGACATCCGCGCCCTCGTCGGAACCGCCGCCGTCGAGAAGGGCACCGCGTACGCGGACGAGGGCCGCGTGCGCGAGCTGCAGTGGTTCGGCGGCCGCACCCGCCTCTTCGGCCAGGTCCGCGGATCCGGGCGCTCGCCGTACGCCGTGAGCGTGCAGCTCCGCGACGAGGGCGAGCACTGGACCCTTCTCGGCGGCGCCTGCAGCTGCCCGGTCAAGCACGAGTGCAAGCACGTCGCCGCCGTCCTGATCGAGGCCCTGCGCCGCGAGCGCGAGGGTGGAGTGGCCGGTCCCTTCCCGGGCGAGGCCGCTGTCGACGCCGTCCCGGAGTGGCGCAGCGCGCTCGCCCCGCTCCTCGCCGGCGCGGAGCGCTCGCACACCGGCATCCCGCTCGGCCTGCAGTTCGAGCTGCTGCCCGGCGAGCCCGTGCGTCGCCCGCCCGGCCGCTACAACTCCTACCGGCCGCCGCCCGAGCCGCGCCCGCGCCTGGGCGTGCGCCCGGTGCGGATGGGCGACCGCGACCGCTGGGTCCGCACCGGCACCAGCTGGCGCGACCTCGGCTACCTGCACTACAGCCACGACTACGACGAGCGCCAGATCGACGTGATCCGCGAGATGCAGGGCCTGCTCTCCGGGCACAGCGCCTCCAGCTACTACTCGCCCGACACCTGGCTCTACCTCGACCAGTGCCGGAGCGAGGCGATCTGGGCGGCACTGCACGGCGCCGTCCGCGCGGGCATCGGCCTGGTGATGGGCGACCGCGACCAGACGCCGCTGAAGATCCTCGACACGACGGCCACCGCCTCCATCGACGTCACGCGCACCGCCGCCGGCCTCGAGCTGCGCTCGCTCGTCGCGATCGGCGACCACCCGGCGCCCGAGGAGTTCGGCTTCATCGGCGACCCGGCCGTCGGCCTCTACACGTGGGAGGGCGGCGACGAGATGCGCGCCCGCCCGGTCACGCTCATCCCGTTCGCCGCGCCGCTGCTGTCCTCCGCGCGCACGTTCCTCTGGAGCCGCGAGGCCATCCGCATCCCGGTGGCCGAGGAGTCGGCGTTCCTCACCGAGCACTACCAGCGGCTGCACCGGCTGTTCGACATCGTCTCCCGCGACGGCTCCTTCGAGGCGCCCGCGGTGCCCGAGCCGCGCCTCGGCCTCACCCTCGAGCACACCGACGGCGCGGGCCTGCGCGGCTCGTGGTGGTGGCGCTACGGAGTGGAGGGAGCGCGCGGCGGCGTGGACGCCGAGCGGCTCCCGCTGCGGGTCGGCGAGGACGCGGGCTACCGCGACCCCGAGGCCGAGCAGCGGATCCTCGACTCCCTCGTGGGAGCGGGTCTCGACCCGGAGTCGACGCCCGCCCTGGTGTCCCCGTCGAGCAGGCGCCTGCGCCCCACCTTCGACCTGCGCGGCATGCAGACCGTCGGCTTCCTCACCGGCGAGGTCGAGCGGCTCCGCGAGCTCGGCACCGTCGAGATCGAGGAGATCGGCGAGCGCGTCGAGTACCGCGAGGCGCAGACCGCGCCCGTGGTCGCCGTGCAGACCGTCGCCCAGCCCGACAGCCGCGACTGGTTCAACCTCGAGATCTCCGTCACCGTCAACGACGAGGCGGTCCCGCTGGCCGAGATCTTCCTCGCGCTCGCCCGCGGCGATGAGTACATGGTGCTGCCCAGCGGCGTCTACTTCGCCCTCGACGACGAGCGGTTCGGCCGCCTCCGCGAGCTGATCGCCGAGGCCCGCGAGCTCTCGGACGACCCCGGCGAGACCCTGCGGATCAGCCGGTTCCAGTCCTCCCTCTGGGACGAGCTGGTCGAGCTGGGCGTCGTGGAGGCCCAGGCCGCCGCGTGGCGCCGCTCCGTGGAGGGGCTCTCCGGCTTCACCGCGACCGGTGCGCTGGAGTCGCGGGTCCTGCCCGAGGGCTTCGCCGTGGAGCTGCGGCCCTACCAGCAGCTCGGCTACGACTGGCTCTCGTTCCTCTACGACAACCAGCTCGGCGGCGTGCTCGCCGACGACATGGGCCTGGGCAAGACCGTGCAGTCCCTCGCCCTGGTCACCCGGGTGATGCAGGAGCAGCGCGCCGCGGCCGCGGAGGCGGGCACCTCGCCGCGCCCGTTCCTCGTCGTCGCGCCCACCAGCGTGGTGCCCAACTGGGTCGGCGAGGCCAAGCGCTTCGCCCCGGACCTCCGCGTCGTCGGGATCGACGAGACGTCGAAGAAGAAGCGGAAGGCGCTCTCGAGCGTCATCGGCGAGGCCGAGCTGGTCGTCACCTCCTACGCCCTGTTCCGGCTCGACTACGAGTCGTACTCGGGCATCCAGTGGTCGGGGCTCCTCCTCGACGAGGCGCAGTTCGTCAAGAACCGCCAGTCGGCGACGCACCAGCTCGCGCGCCGGCTCGACGTGCCCTTCAAGCTCGCCATCACGGGAACGCCGATGGAGAACAACGTGATGGAGCTCTGGTCGCTGCTGTCGATCGTCGCTCCGGGCCTGTTCCCCTCGCCCGCCGGGTTCGTCGAGTTCTACCAGAAGCCGATCGAGCGCGAGGCCGACAGCGAGAAGCTCTCGCAGCTGCGGCGGCGCATCCGCCCGCTGATGCTGCGGCGCACCAAGGAGCTCGTCGCCAAGGAGCTGCCGCCCAAGCAGGAGCAGACCCTCGAGGTCGAGCTCGGCCCGAAGCAGCGGAAGGTCTACGACACGTACCTGGCGCGGGAGCGGCAGCGCGTGCTGGGCCTGATCGGCGACTTCGAGAAGAACCGCTTCGCGATCTTCCGCGCGCTGACCGTGCTGCGCCAGGTCGCGCTCGACGCGGCACTGGTCGACGAGGCGCACGAGAGCGTGCCCTCCACCAAGCTCGACCTGCTCGACGAGCTGCTGGGCGACGCACTCGGCGAGGGGCACCGCGTGCTGGTGTTCAGCCAGTTCACGCGGTTCCTCGGCCGGGTCCGCGGCCGGCTGGACGCGGCGGGCATCGAGTACGCCTACCTCGACGGAGCGACGAAGAAGCGCGACGAGGTCATCGAGCGGTTCCGCTCGGGCGCGGCGGGCGTGTTCCTGATCTCGCTCAAGGCCGGCGGCTTCGGGCTCAACCTCACCGAGGCCGACTACTGCATCCTGCTCGACCCGTGGTGGAACCCCGCCACCGAGTCGCAGGCGGTCGACCGTGCGCACCGCATCGGCCAGACCCGCTCGGTCATGGTCTACCGCCTGGTCGCGAAGGACACGATCGAGGAGAAGGTGATGGCCCTCAAGGAGGCGAAGGCCGCGCTCTTCGCCGCGGTCATGTCGGACGACGGCGCGGCGGCCACCGGCGGGATCACCGCCGAGGACGTGCGCGAGTTGCTGGGCTGAGCGCCGCCGCTACTCGCGCACCTGCTCCAGCAGGGTCGTGACGGCGGCGCGGGTGTCGGCGGCGAGCCGTCCGAGGCGGTGCGCGGCACGGATCGACACCGGCCGGTACGGGTGGACGAGCCGCCGGGCCGCCGTGCAGGGCAGCGCGAACGCCGCGACGACGCCCGCGTCGATCCCGTCGAGTCCGCCGTCGTCCCGGCCGAAGACGAGCTCCCGACCCTCGCGGGCGAGAGCCTCCGGCAGGTCGGCCTCGCCGATCGGAAGGCGCAGCACGGCGAGCAGGCCGGCCGCCTGCACCCGGCGCGGCAGCGGGCGTCCGAGGCGTCCCGCCGCGTGCACCGTGAAGAAGTCGGCCTGCCGCTCGAGGATGCCCGTGACCGTCTCGGCGAGGCGCTCCATCTCGGGGTGCAGCGAGAGCCGGGCGAGCCGGCGGTAGCCGTGCACCGCGACCCGGGCGTCCACCGCGAGGGCCAGCGCGACGGGGCCGGCGAGGGAGGCCGCGGCGCGGTCGAGGAGCGGGCGCGACCTCACCGTCGGCTCCGGCGGGCGGGTGTCGATGCCGCGGATCTGCGGCGAGGCCGCGAGCACGTCGCCCAGGGCGTCGGCGATCCGGTGCCGCTCGGCGGCCCAGACGGACGCGAACGCGCGGACCTGCTCGTCGGGGTGGGCGCGCGCGAGGGGGAGCACCCGGGCCACGGTGGCGTGCTCGATCGCCCGCAGGTACGCGGTGGCGACGATGGCCTCGCGGTCCAGCGGCACCTCCTCGAACTCGCGCACCGAGAAGTGCTCGCGCAGGGCGCCGTGCGCGCTGCGGTGGTGGTCCTCGAGGTCGAACGGTTCCGCGATGCCCACGTCGTGCTCCTCCGCTAGTCCGGTCCCTCCATCCTGGGCCCCCGGTGCGAGAGGCGGAAGAGCACGCGCCCATCCCTGGGACACTGGGAGCCGGTCATCAGGCGGCCGGGGGAGCAGGGCGGGATGAGCGGGGCCCGGACCTCGGCGATCGGCGCCGTCCTCCTCGCCGCCGTCTGCTTCGGCACGACGGGGACCGCCCAGGCCCTCGGAGCGGCGGGCGTGGATCCGCTCCTCCTCGGGGCGGCGCGCATCGTCCTCGGCGGCGCCCTGCTGGCCGCTCTCCTCGGCGTGGAGGCTCTGCGCCGGCGGAGCCGCTCCCGCCCGACCCGCGCCGTCGTGCTGCTCGTCGTGCTCGGAGCGGTCGGCGTCGCCGCGTACCAGCCCGCCTTCTTCACCGGCACCGCGCAGAACGGAGTCGCGGTCGGCACGATCGTCGCCCTCGGCTCCGCTCCCGCCTTCACCGGCCTGCTGGAGTGGCTCGTCCTGCGGACGACGCCGAGCCCGCGCTGGTTCGCCTCGACCGCGCTCGCCGCGGTCGGCGTGGTGCTCCTCAGCGGCGGCGGATCCGGCGGCGTGACGCTCCCCGGCCTCGCCGCCTCGGCCGGCGCCGGCGCCTCCTACGCGCTCTACGCCGTCTGCGGCAAGCTGCTGCTCGAGCGCGGGCTCAGCCCCGTCGCCGCCATGGGAGCCCAGTTCGGAGCCGCGGCGCTGCTGGCGGTCCCGTTCCTGCTGCTGGGCGATCCGTCGCGGCTCTCCGGCTCGATCCCGGCCGTGCTCTGGCTCGGAGTGGTGACGGTCGCCGTGGCCTACACCTTCTTCGCGCGCGGCCTGCGAGTGCTTCCCGCGGCGACCGTCTCGACGCTCACCCTTCTCGAGCCGGCGACCGCGACCCTCCTCGGCGTGGCGGTGCTGGGGGAGCGCCTGACCGCGGGAGCCGTCCTGGGCGTCGCCGTGCTGGTGGCGGCGGTGCTGCTGCTGGCGGTGCGGGGGCGCGGCCGTTCCGGTGCGCGGAGAGAGGCGCCGCCGCGCTCCGCGGAGTAGCGTCGAGTCCCACCGACCCGACGACGAGGCGGAGCGCATGACCAACCCGTGGCTGGCCCGCCCTGGCAGCGGTCGGCGGCGCGCGCTGGTCGAGGAGTCGTGGGAGCGCGCACGGCGGCGGCGCCTCGATCCGGACCGGCTGACGGCACCGCTCTCGTTCTCGGGCGACGACCTCCGCGAGTACCGCACCGGGCATCCGCTCGCCTCGGTCCTCCCGGTGATCCGCCGCCTGCTGGTGCGCGACGCCGACGAGGACAGCGGCGTGCTCGTCGCGGTGGGCGATGCGCTCGGGCGGCTGCTCTGGATCGACGGGGACCAGCACCTCAAGAGCCTCGCCGAGGGGATGTCGTTCGTCGAGGGCGCGGCGTGGGCCGAGCCCGACGTCGGGACGTCCGCGCCGGGGACGGCCCTCGTGCTCGATCACGGCGTGCAGATCCACGGCGCCGAGCACTTCGCCTCGCTCGTGCACCCGTGGAGCTGCACCGCCGTCCCCGTGCACGACCCCGAGACGCACGAGATCCTCGGAGTGATCGACATCACCGGCGGCGCCGACGTCGTCGCCCCGCAGACCCTCCCGCTGATGGAGGCGACCGCCGCCGCCGTCGAGAGCGAGCTGATGGTGCAGCGGCTCCTCCGCCCGCGGCGGCCCGCTGCACGGAGCACGGCGGCGGCCCGGGCGCCGAGCCTGCGGGTCCTCGGGCGCGAGACGGGCCTGGTGACGGCCGCCGGAGCGACGCTCGAGCTGAGCACCCGGCACGCCGAGATCCTGACCCTGCTCGCCTGGCACCGGGCCGGGCTCTCGGCCGAGCAGCTCGCCCTCCTGCTCCACGGCCGGGACGACGCGGTGGTCACCGTCCGCGCCGAGATGGTGCGGCTGCGCCGCGCGCTCGAGCCGACCCTCCCGCGCCTGGTGCCCCTCTCGCGCCCCTACCGCCTGGCGAGCCCGGTCGACCTCGACGCCCGCCAGGTGCTGGGCCTGCTCGACCGCGGCTCCCACCGCCTCGCCCTGGACGCCTACCGGGGCGCGCCGCTGCCCTCGTCCGAGGCGCCGGGGATCCGGGCGATCGCCGGCGAGCTGCGCCTGCGGGTGCGGGCGAGCGTCCTCGCCGATGCGGCGCCCGCGACCCTCCTCGCCTGGGCGGAGGGCCCGGACGGCCGCGACGACGCGGAGGTGTGGCGGGAGCTCCTGCGCGTCCTCCCGCCCCGCTCGCCGCGGCGTGCCGGTGTCGCCGCGCACCTCGAGACGATCGAGGCGGAGCAGCGCTGAGCCGTTCCGGTCGCTCCCGGGAGTGCCGCCGGAGCCGTCCGGCCGCGGAGCCGTCTCGCTAGCCTCGACGCATGAGCACCCTCGCACCACCTCCCCGGGCTCTCGCGAGCGGAGTCGCGGGGGGCCTGCTCCTGATGGCGGTCTTCACGATGTGGTGGGCGAGCGACACCACGGTCGGCTGGCCGGCACCGGCGGCGACGACCGCCGTGACCCTCTGCGCGCTCGCGGCCGTGGTCTTCGCCGTGCAGGCCGTCCGCCTCCTCGTCGCCCGGCGGAGGATGGCGGTGGAGCTCACCGACGCCGATCGCGCGGCGAAGCCGAACGGCGTGCTCTTCGGGGCGGTCTTCGCCGCGGAGGGCGTGCTGATCGGTGTCGCGGTGGGCGTCCTCACCGGCACCGGGCTCGACCGCTTCCTCGTGCCGGCGATCGCCGTGATCGTGGGCCTGCACTTCTACCCGATGGCGAGGATCTTCGGCCGGACCCTCGACCTCTGGCTCGCCACCTGGACGACGCTGGTCGGAGCGATCGGAGTCGTCGTGGTCCTCGTCGACGGCTCCGCCTGGCCGCAGGTGTGGTCCTGGGTCGGCGCGGGGGCCGCAGCGGCCACGGTGACCTACGGCGTCTACATGAGCCGGATCGCCCAGCGCCTGCTCGCGAGCGTCTGAGGTCCGGGGTCGCGGGGCCGTCCTCCTCGGGCGGCCGCGTCTCCGCCCGGCCGGTTCGGCCTCCGTCCTCGCCGCTCCCGCCGGTGCGTCGGCCCGTGCAACGTCGTGCAACCCCCCGCGACGTAGCGTCAGGACCGGGCGCCCACCCCGCGCCCACGACAACGACGTCGATGGAGGTCCACATGACGCTGTACGCCGACCAGGTCGCCGAGCAGGCACCGCAGGAGCCGGGTTCCACGGTCTACGCGAATCCAGGCACGGAGGGATCCGCCGCCTCCTTCCGCTCGCGCTACGACCACTACATCGGAGGCGAGTACGTCGCCCCCGCGAGCGGCCAGTACTTCGAGAACATCACCCCGATCACCGGGAAGCCCTTCTGCGAGATCGCCCGCGGCACCGCCGCCGACGTCGACCGCGCCGTCGAGGCGGGCTGGAAGGCGTTCGCGAGCTGGGGGAAGACCAGCCCCGCCGAGCGCTCGAACATGCTCCTGAAGATCGCCGACCGCATGGAGGCGAACCTCGAGCTGCTCGCCGTCGCCGAGACGTGGGAGAACGGCAAGCCCGTGCGCGAGACCCTCGCCGCCGACATCCCCCTCGCGATCGACCACTTCCGCTACTTCGCCGGAGCGATCCGCGCGCAGGAGGGAGGCGTCTCCGAGATCGACCACGACACGATCGCGTACCACTTCCACGAGCCGCTGGGCGTGGTCGGGCAGATCATCCCCTGGAACTTCCCGATCCTGATGGCCGTGTGGAAGCTCGCGCCGGCGCTCGCCGCGGGCAACTGCGTGGTGCTGAAGCCGGCCGAGCAGACGCCGGCGTCCATCCACGTGCTGCTCGACCTGATCGGCGACCTCATCCCCGCCGGCGTGCTCAACGTCGTCAACGGATTCGGGTTCGAAGCGGGCGCCCCGCTCGCCTCCCACCCGCGCATCCGCAAGATCGCCTTCACCGGCGAGACGACCACCGGCCGCCTGATCATGCAGTACGCCAGCGAGAACCTCATCCCGGTGACGCTGGAGCTGGGCGGCAAGAGCCCCAACGTGTTCTTCGCCGACGTCGCCGCGGAACGCGACTCCTTCTACGACAAGGCGCTCGAGGGCTTCTCGTTCTTCGCCCTCAACCAGGGCGAGGTCTGCACCTGCCCGTCGCGGGCGCTCGTGCAGCGCTCGATCTACGACGACTTCGTCGGAGACGGCCTCGAGCGGGTCAAGCGGATCAAACAGGGCAACCCGCTCGACACCGCCACGATGATCGGCGCCCAGGCCTCGAACGACCAGCTCGAGAAGATCCTCTCCTACATGGACATCGGCAAGCAGGAGGGGGCGAAGCTGCTCATCGGCGGCGACCGCGCCGACCTCGGCGGCGAGCTCAGCGGCGGCTACTACGTCAACCCGACGGTGTTCGAGGGCCGCAACTCGATGCGCATCTTCCAGGAGGAGATCTTCGGACCCGTCCTCGCCCTCACCTCCTTCGACGACTTCGACGACGCGATCGGCATCGCCAACGACACCCTCTACGGCCTCGGCGCCGGAGTGTGGAGCCGCAACGGCGCCCAGCTCTACCGCGCAGGCCGGGCCATCGAAGCAGGCCGCGTCTGGTCGAACACCTACCACCAGTACCCCGCGCACGCGGCGTTCGGCGGCTACAAGCAGTCGGGCATCGGACGCGAGAACCACAAGGTGATGCTCGACCACTACCAGCAGACGAAGAACCTCCTCGTCTCCTACGCGGAAGGACCGATGGGCTTCTTCTGAGCTGGTTCGCACGGGCTCCTCGTTCCTCGTCGCCCGTGCCGCGGTCGGCTCGCCGATGTGGCCGGGTGGGGAGGAGCGGGGAGCGTCCGCACCGAGACGGATCCGCTGGCACGCGGATCCGCCGTTCGGTGCTCGGCCCTGCGGGCGAGGCACCTGGCGACGCGTTGGAGAACGGTGCTCGGCCCTGCGGGCAAGGCACCTGGCGACGCGTGGGAGAACGGTGCTCGGCCCTGCGGGCGAGGCACCTGGCGACGCGCGGAAGGACGGTGCTCGGCCCTGCGGGCGAGGCACCTGACGGCGCGCGGGAGGACGGTGCTCGGCCCTTCGGGCGAGGCACCTCGCGACGCGCGGGAGAACGGTGCTCGGCTCTTCGGGCGAGGCATCGGACGAGGGGGCGCCCCCTCATGTTGATCGAGTAGTCCGCGCAGCGGCGTATCGAGACGCCGCCCGGAGGAGTGTCCGGCGTCAGCGGTCGGGCGCACACAGACATTCCGCACCACGAGCGAAGGAGCACCACCCATGACCTCCACGAGGGTCGACGTCACTGCGGAGGCGGCGGGCATGCTCCGCCGGATGGCGGCTCTGCACGGGCCGCTCATGTTCCACCAGTCGGGCGGATGCTGCGACGGCAGCTCCCCGATGTGCTTCCCCGCCGGGATGTTCCGCACCGGCGCCTCGGACGTGCTCGTCGAATCGCTCCGGCTCGACGGCCTGGACCCGATCGACTTCTGGATGTCCCGCTCCCAGTTCGAGTACTGGAAGCACACCCACCTCACCGTCGACCTCGTCGACGGGCGGGGCAGCGGATTCAGCGTCGAAGCACCCGAGGGCAAGCGCTTCATGATCCGCAGCCGACTGCTCACCGACGACGAGCTCGTCGAGTTCGGGCTCCTCCCCGCCGGAGCCGTCGGACCCTGAGCCGGCTTCCCTGACCCGTTCCCCCTGACCCGTTCCCGTCGCAGATCCTCGCCGACCGGCGACGTCCCGGTCCAGCGGTGTCAGCCGCCCGGAGCAGGAGCGGGCGGCGCCTTCCCCGTGCTCAGCTGCACGCCCACCACCGATCCCTTGTCCACGCGGGTGCCCGCGGCCGGACCGGTGCCGGCCACGGTGTTCATCGGCTGCGTCGAGTCGACCTGCGACGTCGCTCCGGGAGTGAGCCCTGCTGCGGTCAGCGCCTGTGCGGCGGAGTCGCTGGTCCGGCCCGACAGGTCCGGCACGGTGACCTGCGGCGCCGCGATGAGCGACTGGTCGGCCTGCGGGAAGTCGGAGCCGCCGTAGCGGGAGTCGATCGCCGTCATCAACGGCTTCCAGATCCGGTGGCGTGCCGAGGGCGCCCAGCCGCTGTCGAAGTCGATCGAGTCGAGGTTCACCCTCGAGCCGTCCGCGCGTGCCGAGATGCTGCCGACCCAGACCGCGAGGGAGGTCTCGGTCGAGGCCCCGATGGCCCAGGTGTCGGCGGAGTTGTCGGTGGTGCCCGTCTTGGTGATGTGCTGGATGCCGTTCTTCGGATCGTCCTCGACGCCCGTGCCCTCGGCGGTCACCTTGAGCATCGTGTACTGCATCGCCGAGGCGACCCTCGACGACACCGCCCGGCTGCAGGTCGTCTCCACCGGCTCGATCTCGCGGCCGTCGGCTCCGACGATCGCCGTGATCGCGACGGGGGTGCAGGTCGTGCCGTTCTCGGCGATGCCGGAGTAGGCGGTCGCCATGGTGAGCGGTGCGATCTCGTTGGTGCCGAGGACCGCTCCCGGCGACTGCACGAGCGCGGTCCCGTCCGCGCGGTGCACTCCGAAGGCCTCGGCCTGCTTGCGGATCTCGCACTGGTCGAGCAGGTGCGACATCCCGGTGAAGCCCGTGTTCAGCGAGTAGATCGTCGAGTACAGCGCCGTCTGGGTGTCGGTGTAGCCGCCGTCGCCGGCGTTCTTGGGGTTGTAGGAGTCGTAGTCCCAGGTGCCCTCGCAGCTGTCGGCGAAGCCGGTCCAGTTCTTCTGCTTCGAGTCGAACTGCTCGAGCAGGGTGTGCCCGCGGTCGAGCCACTCGGCGAGCGTGAACACCTTGTAGGCGGAGCCGGTCTGGAAGCCGTTGCCGCCGCCCGCGGACGCGTCGACGTTGAGGTTGATCGCCGAGAACTCCGGCCCGCTCGCGATCACGTCCGGGTCCTGGCTGTAGCGCTTGTTCTGCACCATCGTGAGGATGCGCCCGGTGCCGTTCTGGACGGCGACCGCCGTCGCCCCGACGTCGAAGCGCGGATCGGAGGAGGGGACCTGCTCGTCCATCAGCTCCTGCGCGGTCCTCTGCAGGTCGAGATCGATCGTCGTGTAGACCTTGATGCCGCCCTGCTTGATCGCCGCGTAGCGCTCGTCGTCGGTCGCTCCGAGCGCCGGGTCGTCGCGGAGGACGTGGGTCACGTAATCGCAGAAGTAGGCCGCGCTGCCGGCCGTCTGGCAGCCGGTGGACGGTGGGGTGATGTCGGGGGTGATCGCCTCGGCGGCCGCGGCGTCGTGCGCGGCCTGGTCGATGCTCCCCGTCTCGAGCATCCGGTCGAGGATGTAGTCGCGCCGCTCCCGGGTCTGCGCGTAGCCGTTCGCCTCGCCGTTGGCCGTGTCGTCCGGTCGGTCGAAGCGGAACTTCTCGGGGTTGTTCACGATCGCCAGGAGCGAGGCGGACTGCGCGAGGGAGAGGTCGGCCGCCGTGATGCCGTAGTAGTACTCCGCCGCGGCCTCGATGCCGTAGACGGTGCCTCCGAACAGTGCGATGTTGAGGTAGCCGAGGAGGATGTCGTCCTTCGAGGACACCTTCTCGAGCCCGATCGCGAGCCGCATCTCCTTGAGCTTGCGCTCGGCCGTGGTCGCCGTCGCCTCCGCGTACGCGCGGTCGCGGTCCGCCTCGTCCGGGATCGACTCGGCCTTCTGCACCAGCACGTTCTTCACGTACTGCTGCGTGATCGACGAGCCGCCCTGGGTGTCGCCGTCGAGGAGGTAGGTGCTGGCGATGGCGCGGAGGGTGCCCTGCAGGTCGATCCCGCCGTGGTCGTAGAAGCGCGGGTCCTCGCTCGCGACGAGCGCGTCCTTCACGGAGTCGGCGATCCGGTCGGCCGGGACCTCGATCCGGTTCTGGTCGTAGAAGGAGGCCAGCAGCGTCGGATCGTCCGGGTCGCCCGCGTAGACGTCGCTCTTCTGCATCAGGCGCCCGACCTCGAGGTAGCTCGGGAGGGACTGGAACGCCGAGATGGTGCCGGAGGTCGCCGCGCCGGTGAGCGCGGCGGCGGGGGCGACCACGAGCGAGGCGAGCAGACCCGCCAGGACGCTGACGATCACGAATCCGAACAGCGCGCCGAGAGCCCCGTGGACGGTTCGACGGGGCTGGAAGACGGGGACGTTCGGTCGCTTCAGGATGGATCCTCTCGCTGCACCAGCACCCTAGGCGAGGCCTGCGACATCCCCGACGAGGCGCGCCACGGCCGCGCAGGACGCCCGTCCGCCCGGAGTCGGCGCGACGGCGCCCGCGCAGGCCCGGCGCCTACAGCAGAAGGGGCCGACCCCCGGAGGGATCGGCCCCTTCACGGGACGGGCGACGTCTCTACTCGATCAGGTCGCCGTTCAGGTCCGAGATGTCGTTCGGATTGGCCGGAGCCTTGCCCGTGCTCACCTGGAGGGGGATCACCCCGCCGGCGACCGCCGTCTCCTCCGCGCTCGGCGTCGTCGACACGACGGAGCCCTCCGGGATCGTCGCGGAGTCGACCGACTCGTGCATCCCGACGACGAAACCGGCGGCGGTGAGGATCGCCGTGGCGCTCTCGACCGTCTCGCCCGTGACGTCGGGGACCTCGGAATTCGCCGCCGATCGCGGCGAGTACGCGAGCATCGAGGCCGGCGGTGCCGTGAAGTCGTCGCCGCCGTACTTCTCGTCGAGCGCCGTCATGATCGGCTTCCAGATGGCGTGCCGGGCGTTGGAGGCGCGGATGGTGCCCTTCTCGCCCGTCAGGCTGATGAAGCGCAGGTTCTGCTTGGTGTTGTCGGCGAAGCCGTTGATGCTGCCGACCCAGACCGCCAGGGAGGCGGCCTTGCTGGCGCCCGCCGTCCACACGTCGGCGGCCTCGTCGGTGGTGCCCGTCTTGCCGATGTGCTCGATCCCGTCGAAGGGGTTCGAGGCGTAGGCCGTTCCGGAGGTCATCACCCGCTGCATCGCGTACTGCATCCCTCGGGCGACCTCGGGCGACACGGAGGGCGTGCACGCCGATGCCGGGGCGGCGACGGCGTTGCCCTCGCTGTCGGTGATCCGGTCGATGACGATCGCCGAGCAGGTCGTGCCGTCGTTCGCGATCCCCGCGTAGGCGTTGGCCACCGTCAGGGGCGCGATCTCGTTCGTCCCGAGGACCGAGGCCGGCCCGTTGGCGAGCTCGCGGCCGTCGGCGCGGTGCATCCCGAACGACTCGGCGGTGGTGCGGATGTCGCAGAGGTCGAGCTGCTGCGCCATTCCCATGAAGCCGGTGTTGATCGAGTTCGTGGTCGCGCCGAGCGCGCTCATCGAGCTCGCGTCCTCCGACGGGTCGTCGTTGCGAGGCGAGAACCTGCCGTAGTAGCCGCCGTCGCCCTCGACGTTGCACTTCTGGGGGTAGGAGCTGAAGCCGGAGGTGGGGGAGGCGAACGACTCGTTGACGGTGTGCCCCGCCTTCAGCCACTGCGCCAGCGTGAACACCTTGTAGGTCGATCCGGTCTGCACGCCGGAGCCGCCGCCCATGCTGAGGTCGACGTTGAGGTTGATCGCGCTGTAGCCGGGGTTCGCGGCGAGGAACTGCTCGTCCTGGCTGTACTGCGTGTTCTGCACCATGGAGAGCACGCGGCCCGTCTTCGCCTCGACGGAGGCGGCCGTCGCGCCGACCTGGAAGCGCGGGTCGACGGAGGGGATGTAGGCGTTGAGCGCCGCCTGCGAGACCTGCTGGATGTCGAGGTCGAGGGTCGTCACGACGTCGAAGCCGCCCTGGCGGATGCGCTGATAGCGCTCGTCGTCGGTCGCCCCGAAGACGGAGTCGTTGCGGAGGACGTTCAGCACGTAGTCGCAGAAGTACGCGGCGTTGCCGGCGGTGGTGCAGCCGGTCGAGGGCTCCGTGATGTTCGGGGTGATCGGCTCGGCGACGGCGGCGTCGTGCGCGGCCTGGTCGATCCGGCCGTGCTTGAGCTCCTCCGAGAGGATGTAGTCGCGGCGCTCCTTGGTGGCGGCGTAGCCGTTGGCGGCGCCGTTCGCCTCGTCGCCCGGGTTGTCGAAGCGGAACTTCGCCGGGTTGTTCACGATCGCCAGCAGCGCGGCCGCCTGCGAGGTCGAGAGCTGGCTCGCGGGGATGCCGTAGTAGTAGTTCGCCGCGGCCTCGATGCCGTAGACGGTGCCCCCGAAGAGGGCGATGTTGAGGTAGCCGAGCAGGATGTCGTCCTTCGACGCCTCCTTCTCGAGGCCGATCGCGAGGCGCATCTCCTTGAGCTTGCGCTCGGGGGTCGGGTCCGTCGCCTCCTGGTAGGCCTTGTCGCGCGCGGCCTCGTCGGTGATCGACTCCGCCTTCTGCACCAGGACGTTCTTGACGTACTGCTGCGTGATCGACGACCCGCCCTGCAGGTCGTCGCCCGTCAGCGTGACGGCGATGGCCCGGAGCGTGCCCTGGAGGTCGATGCCGCCGTGCTCGTAGAAGCGCGGGTCCTCGCCGGCGACGGCCGCGTCCTTCGCGGACTGCGCGACGTCGTCCCAGCCGACCTCGACGCGGTTCTGGTCGTACACGGAGGCGAGGAGGGTCGTCCCGTCGCTCGCGTAGACGTTGGTGCGCTGCATCAGCTGGCCCACGTCGAGGTAGCCCGGGAGGTTCTGGAACATGCCGATCGTGTTGCTCGTCGCCAGGCCCGTCAGCGCGAGGGCCGGCGTGACGCCGACGGTGATCAGGACGCCCGCCACGGCGCTCATCCCGATGAACCCCATGACCGCCCGCAGCGACATCCCGAGCGGCCGGACGGAGCGGCGGGATGCAGTGGGAAGTGCCATGGAGCGGTCGTCCTTTCGACGCGGCGCGGGGCCGCCGAGATGTGAGGGAGGGTGGCGAGAAGCCTCGCGAGCAGTCGCGCGATCCCCCGAGTTCATGGTACGTGACGGGTGCGCCCGCGGGGCGTCCTCCTCCCGGTGGAGATGAGGAGCTGGCGGGTGATGCGCAGGAGCGGGCGCGTCCGGAGTGCTGACCTCGGGTCGATGCATCCGTATCGTGGGGGGAGCGCCGCTCCGAGGGGCGCTGCAGCACCCGTTCCACCCACCGCTCCGGGGCCCCGGGCGGCCGGCCCCGGCAGAAAGCGCACACCATGGCACGCATCCACGACGACGTGACCCAGCTCGTCGGCAGGACCCCTCTCGTCCGCATCAACCGGCTGGAGGGCGCCGACCAGGCGACGGTCCTCGCCAAGCTCGAGTTCTACAACCCCGCGAACAGCGTGAAGGACCGCATCGGCGTCGCCATCATCGACGCGGCCGAGGCCTCCGGCGAGCTGCACCCCGGCGGGACGATCGTCGAGGGCACGAGCGGCAACACCGGCATCGCGCTCGCGATGGTGGGCGCCGCCCGCGGCTACAAGGTCGTCCTCACGATGCCCGAGACGATGTCCGTCGAGCGCCGGGTCCTCCTCCGCGCCTACGGAGCCGAGATCGTGCTCACCCCCGGCAGCGAGGGCATGCGCGGAGCGGTCGAGCGCGCCCGCGCGATCGTCGACGAGACCCCCGGCGCGATCCTCGCCCGCCAGTTCGAGAACGCCGCCAACCCCGAGGTGCACCGCCGCACCACCGCGGAGGAGGTCTGGGAGGACACCGACGGCGAGGTCGACGTCTTCGTGGCCGGCATCGGCACCGGCGGCACCATCACCGGAGTCGGCCAGGTGCTCAAGGAACGCAAGCCCGGTGTGCAGATCATCGGAGTGGAGCCGATCGACTCCCCGCTCCTCACCCAGGGCACCGCCGGGCCGCACAAGATCCAGGGCATCGGCGCCAACTTCGTCCCCGCGATCCTCGACCGCGAGGTCTACGACGAGATCATCGACGTGACGCTCGACGACTCCGTGCGGGTGGCCCGCGAGATGGCCGCGCAGGAGGGGATCCTCGGCGGCATCTCCTCCGGCTCGATCATGTGGGCCGCGCTCGAGGTCGCGAAGCGCCCCGAGAACGCGGGGAAGACCATCGTCGCCATCGTCTGCGACTTCGGCGAGCGGTACATCTCGACCGTCCTGTACGAGGACCTCCGCAGCTGAGCCCCTCGAGACGAGGCGGGACGCCCCGCTCCGGACGCGACGGTCGGCCGGAGCGCCGCGTCCCGTCCGGACCGGAGCGTCCCGGGCTCCTCGCCCTGCTCCGCGAGGACGTCCGCACCGCCCGGGAGCGCGACCCCGCCGCCCGGAGCGCGGTGGAGGTCGTCCTCTCCTACCCGGGAGTGCACGCGGTCTGGGTGCACCGCGTCGCGCACGCCTGGTGGCGGCGGGGCCTCCGCCTGCCCGCCCGGCTGCTCAGCCAGGCGGCGCGCGCGGCGACCGGAGTGGAGATCCACCCCGGTGCGACCATCGGCCGACGCCTGTTCATCGACCACGGCATGGGCGTCGTCATCGGCGAGACCGCGCGGATCGGCGACGACTGCATGCTCTACCACTCCGTCACGCTGGGCGGGAGGTCGGCCCGGCGCGAGCGTCGGCACCCCACGCTCGGCGACCGGGTGGTCGTCGGCGCCGGCGCGGTCGTCCTGGGCCCGCTCGTGCTCGGATCCGACGTCAGCGTGGGCGCGAACGCCGTCGTGGTGAAGGACGCGCCCGACGGGGCGGTGCTCGTCGGCATCCCGGCCCGCGATCTGCGCGATCAGGGCGGGGAGGAGGACCCGCTCGCCGGGTCCGGCCGCTCCACCGGCCCGGCGGGACGCGTCTAGCCGGCGACGCTCAGTCGTCGCCCCTCGGCGAGATGTCGCGCGGGGCGCTCTTGATCTGCGCGAAGGCGTCCAGTGCGTGCGCCCGCGTCTCCTTGAGGTCGACGAGGGGCGCCGGGTAGCCGTCCGCGCCTCCGGTCAGCGTGTCCTCGAGCGTCCACGGCTCGTGCACGGCGGCGCCCTCGACTCCGCCGAGCTCCGGCACGTTGTGGCGGATGTACTCGCCGGCCGGGTCGAACTTCCTCGACTGCGTGACCGGGTTGAAGACCCGGAAGAACGGCGACGCATCGGCTCCCGAGCCCGCGACCCACTGCCAGTTCGCGGCGTTGCTCGCCGGGTCCGCGTCGACCAGGGTGTCCCAGAACCACTCCTCGCCCACCCGCCAGTCGACCAGCAGGTTCTTGATCAGGAACGACGCGGTCACCATCCGGACCCGGTTGTGCATGTAGCCGGTGCTCCAGAGCTCGCGCATGCCGGCGTCCACCAGGGGGTAGCCGGTGCGCCCCTGGTGCCAGGCGTCGATCGCCTCCTGGCCGGGGCGTCCCCACGGGAAGGAGTCGAACCGGGTGTCGAAGTTCGCAGTCGCCAGATCCGGCCAGTGGAACAGCAGGTGGTAGCAGAACTCGCGCCAGAGCACCTCGGAGAGGAACCGGTCGCTGCCGTCGCCGCGGTGCAGGCCCTTCGCGTGCGCCTCCTCCAGGGCGTGCCACACCTGGAAGGGGCTGATCTCGCCCCACCTCAGGTGCGGGGAGAGGTTCGAGGTGGCGTCCTCCGCCGGCCGGTCGCGGCCGTCGGCGTAGTCGTCGAGCTGCTCCGCGAGGAACGCGCGCAGCCGGTCGGCCGCCGCCCTCTCGCCGGGGACCCAGCGCTCGCGCAGCCCTCCCGCCCAGTCGGGACGCGTGGGCAGCAGCTCCCAGTCGTCGAGGGAGTCGGAGGCGATGTCTCCCGTGACGCCGTCGAGCGAGCGGGGGCGGGGGAGCGGCGCGCGCGGCGTCGGCTTGGCGCGGCAGGCGCGGGCGAAGGGCGTGTAGACGGAGTAGGGGCCGCCGGCGCCGGTCTGCACGGTCCACGGCTCGAACATCAGCGAGCCCTGGTGGCTCTCGGCCTCGAGGCCGCCGTTGCGGAGCGATTCCTTCACCGCCGCGTCGACGGTGCGCTCGGCCCTCCCGTAGCGGCGGTTCCAGTGCACGGCTCCGGCGCCGATCTCCTCGGCGAGCTGGAGGACGACGGCCTCGGCCGGCCCGCGGCGCAGGATCAGCGGGGCGCCGTGCTCGCGCAGGTCGGCGGCGAGGGCTGCGAGGCTGCCGTGCAGCCACCAGCGGGAGGCGCCCCCGAGCGGACGGATGCCCGCCGACTCCTCGTCGAGCACGTAGCAGACCGCGACGGGGCCGCCACGGTCGATCGCGGCGCGCAGAGCGGGGTTGTCGGCCAGGCGCAGATCGTCGCGGAGCCAGACGAGGGTGGGGGAGGTGTCACTCATGGTGACCCCCATGATCCGCGAGTCCCGCGCAGCGGCGAAGACCTGGCCGGTCGCTGCGGCCCGTGCTAGCGGGGACGGATCAGGAGGAGGCGATGCCGTCGCGGAGCTTGTCGCAGAGCGCGGTCAGCTGCTTCAGCTCGTCCTCGTCGAGGACGCCGCCGACCTGCTCCGAGATGGTCCTCATGTGGGTGAGCGCGACACGGCGGAAGAGCGCGTAGCCCTCGTCGGTGATCGCGATGATCGTGCCGCGGGCGTCCGCCGGATCCTCACTCTTCTCGACGCAGCCGCGGGCGGCGAGCCGGTCGATCAGCCTGCTGACGCTGGGCTGCGTCAGGAGGACGTGCCGGTTGAGGTCGCGCAGCCGCGCGCGCCGACCGGGCTGCCGGGTGAGGTTGAAGAGCACGTCGTACTCGTTCATCGAGATCTCCCGCGAGGGGAACTCGGTGCTCAGGGTGCGCATCACCTGGACCTGGGCGCGGAAGAGCGACTCCCAGGCGGCGACGGTCTCTCTCGACCCCACTGGTCCTCCTTCACGGCACTCAGGAAGCGGTTCCCTGACATCCAGACGCCGTACAGCCTACGCCGGGGTGCTGGGAGGAGGGGAGTCGGAGGAGGGGGGCCGGGGGAACGACAGAAGGCCGGCCGCTGAGGCGAGCGGCCGGCCTTCATTCCCTTGCACCAAGAGTGTCCTGCAATCACTTCTCGCGCTTCCCGCCACAGCAAACGGTCGACGCACTTGAACTATATAACGACCCGGTAACGACGCAACCCTCTCTTTCCTGAATCCTCCCTGAGCCCGCCCCGCCTGGCCCGCCGCCGCGCCCGCCCGCGCGGCGCCGTCCCCCCCGGGGCCCCCGGCGCGACACCCCGGGGGAGCCGGACCGCCGTGGCCCCCCCCCGCCCCGCCTGCGCGCGGCCGTACTTCCTCCGCCTCGCCCCCCGCGCCGCCTCTCCGGCGCAGCCCGC